>NZ_JAENSQ010000039.1:0-39774 GCF_016613125.1 Pseudomonas sp. MF6776 | reverse complement strand
CCTGAGTCAGCTGCCGGTAATGCGTAGTCATCTGCGCTTGAATCCTTCGGTGTGAGAGCCTGGATTCTACCGGTGGCTGGCTCTCTGCCTCTCGTTTCAAGCGTTGCGCTTATTCTATGAATTCAGGTCGCTTGGGAAAGGCAATATTGTATGTGAAGCGGACGATAAACTGGTTATTGTTCTTTTTATAGAACTCTATTAGCTCGTCTTCTGAAAATACGCTGTGCGGCCTGCAATAGTTTAAATATTCTTCTATATTCTTAAAGTCGTTCATGTGCTTTGTTTCCTCAACAACGCATACAGAACTAGCGACAGCGCGGAAACGTGCGGCGCCTGCTCCATCACCAGTCCTGTAAATCACCAGAGCATCACCTCTTTTCATGGCTGCGACTCCAGGCATGTTGCAGAGATAAACCTTGTGTATGCTATTGGTGTGCGACACATCTCTAACAATCAGAGCAGGGTCTTCATTGTGAAGAATTGAGTCGGGAAACAAAATAGAGTGGAACTCAGGTTTGACAGCTAATAGATGAATCTTATTTCCGGCCATATTGACCGTTGGATAATCAAGGGTCGGGTTTCCGGTTGTGCTAGGAATACTTTTTTTATAAACAAACTCTACGCCATTCGCTGTACCCTTGCTGCCGTGGCGGACAAATCCATATTTCTCAAAAAGCGAAATAAGACCTTTGTGTTTTTCAAATATGGTTACGTATGCGTCGTCCGCTTTGTGCAGAATCAAGTGGTCAAATATTTTTTTTAGGAATCGCTCTCCCAGCTTTGTTCCGTGGGCGTTAATTTTAAGCGTACCTATTTTTAAATGTGTTCCATTTGGCAGGGCTGGAGTTACATCATCGACAGAGCCTTTTTCAAGCTTTAAATACAAAAAGCCATCTAGCTTGTTGTTGTCGTTAAAAAATACATACGCGCTAGAGCCTTCTGCGCTTTTTTTGGCGAACCATGCTGGTAATTCTTTATAGTCCGCTTTTAACGAATCAAAAAAAACGTCATGGAAGTCTATGTCTGAAAATTTAGTGTGTTGTAGATTCATCTGCTCTTCCCTGATGCGTGGTTATAAAAGAGGCCTAGGCCTCATTGCGGCCATTGTCCTCTCGTATTCATTGGATTCTCAGTTCGTATACCAAGGCTTTTCTCGCACAATCCTTCCCGCCTTTACCTCATTTGCATAGCCACTCAGCTTTTGCTGTTGGGCATCCAACAGCGCGCAAATTTTCATCAGCGCCATCGCCTCTTCTGAGGTCTTATTACACTCAGCCATGCCGGTCACCTCGCCCATTGCCCAGCGAATGACCGCGCTCGCATCCTCAAGATCATAGAACAGCTCCTGCTGTGCCGTCCGTGGACCATCGAGCTGCTGGATCAAATCTGTCATCTATTCAACCGTCCCGATGATTTTGCCGCCTTTGGCCTGATCCGAGTTAGTAGCCAAACCGGACTGCAGCCGCTCTCAGGTCGCGAAGGAGTTGCTGATTCGGTTGTGTGGGGGCCATGGCGCCTCCTACAAAAGGCAAAAATTGTCAGCAGTCAATTTATGGGAAATGTTTGATCAAGCTATCGAAATTGCTCGTCTCGGCCTTAGGGGGCGAGCCGTGTCAATTCATGCCAATCGTATCGCTCGGCTATCTGGAATACATCGCCCACCAGAACACATGCCCCAAAATCGAAATCTGTTGCTCCTGGATTTGCTGGAACGTGTAGTCCTCGTCCGGATGCTCGTCCCGGTTGAAGCTGCGCAGGCGGAGCCCAGTAGGGATGCGGTAAACCTGCTTCACGCGCAGCTGGCCGTTGTGGTTGATGGCGTACATCTCACCGTCGACGATATCGCTTAGGGAGTTTTTCCCAACGTTCACGCCTACCGTTGCGCCGTCGCGCAGCACAGGCATCATGCTGTTCCCGCCAACCCTGACGCACTTCGCGTTACTGAACTGAACGCCGTTATGGCGCAGGTCTTTCTTAAAGAAGCGCAGCCGAGAGGTATCGCTTTCCTCAATAGCAAACCGTCCAGACCCAGCCGCCAGCTCAACTTCCTGAAGGAAGGGGACATAGACCTCGTCATCATCGAGCGGGGTTTCGTCATCCCATGTCTCGATGGTGCCAAGTTTCACGCTGGGCTGGATGCGTTCAGCCTGATGATCAGGCACACCCTTTAGCATGTCACCGACACCTTCAGCCAACCACATCGGGGACACCCCACATACAGAGGCGATCTGGGCTGCGAAGGCTGTAGCCTTCGATTTTCCCCTCTCCAAATCGGAGATCGAGGTCTGCGTTAGTCCGGCGCGCTCAGCAAGCTCAGTCTGATTGAGCTTGGCGTGGTGGCGGGCGGTTTTGAGTCGGTCTTTGAATTCCATTCGTGAAGTATTACGGGCGCTCCCATACTCTTGCAAATCGGTATTCCCATAAACTATTATATGGGTATTCCCGTATGGAGGGGCGTCATGAACGAAATTTACAAGGGCCTCGTTGACCACTTCGGCACCCAGGAGGCCACCGCCGAAAAGCTCAAGGTTGATCAAAGCACCGTTTCCGGCTGGGTTCGGGGGAAGCACGGCATGTCTCCGATTATTGCCAAACGAGCGGAGGCGCTGACCGAAGGTGCTTTCAAAAAAGAAAACCTGTGCCCGTCGTTTCCTTGGGCCGAGATGGCCGCCTAAGCGGCATCCCTGTCCGCCAATCCGTTGAAGCCAGATTAGAAGAGAGCAGTCCCCATGGAAACGTCCAGTCCAAGACATAGCGCCCAAACCCGCGACCAGGTGCTGGTGGCGCATGCAACAAACCAGATCGCCCGAACCAGTTTGAGCCAGGACGATTTCGCTCAGGCGCTGAGTCGTGAGCTGCACCTGTCGATTCCTGAGCGCGCGAAGAAGAAGGAAGTTCCTGACTTCAACTCCCAAGAACTGACCGGTCAAGTGAGTGAGTTCGTGAAAGCGACTAGCCGCTGGCTGAAGCGTGTGCAGCGCTGGCTCTCCGGGGATCAGGAAATGCCGTCTTGGCTTGAAGAATCCTGGGTGAATGCTCTGGAACCTGAGTTCCGAGAAAACTGTATCAACGAGCTCGCCGGCCGCCATGGCTTGATCGGCGCTCGTCAAATGCAAAGCGACCAATGCGCCAACAAAAGCTTCGGTGCGTTGATCCGCGCGCTGGGAGATGTGATCGATACCGGCAGCGAAGTCTTTGATGACCAGGTGATGTGCGAAGAGGACTTGCCGCACCTGCCGGCGTTCGCCGAGCAATGCCGTCAGGTCGAGGCCCGGGCGGGGGAGCTGGGGCGGAAGGCCGAGACACTGCTTGCGAAACACAAACCTAATTTGAAGCTTGCCTGAATCCTGGGCACAAAAAAGCCGACGGAGAAGGTCGGCTGATTCGCAAAACTAGAGAGGTCCGATTATGCATAGCCAGCCAATTTCGAGCAATACCCAGAACAATGTCGCGACACATTTTCAGAAGTCACAGAACGTGTCGCACATCTATTTCTTTGTTCCTAGCGTCAAGAACACCTGACATGCAGTTTACCGACACTATCAATCAGGTGAAGGCATTCACGTTGGGTGTGAACTCCCAGAAAGCCTTGCTCGTTGCTGGAGGTGCAGCATGAGCATGGGCCTTATGGTCGCCGCGATGAAGCTTCGCGTCGGCAATCCACTTCGTAAGCTCGTGCTTATCAAACTGGCAGACAATGCCAGCGATATGGGGGAGTGCTGGCCGTCCTACCAACACATCGCCGATCAGTGCGAGATCAGCAAGCGTTCCGTTATGAACCACATCACAGCGCTGTGTGAGTCAGGGCTGCTGCGCAAGGAAATCAGGAAGGGTGGGCCGAAGGGCAATTCGTCGAATGTTTACTTCCTGACGCTTGATGGTGGTGCACCTCCTGCACCAGGGGTAGTGCAGCAGATTCACCAGGGTGGTGCAGCAGGTTCACCCCCTAGTGAATCTCCTGCACTAGGGGGTAGTGCAGGAGCTGCACCCAGAACCAGTCACTTTTCTGAACCAGTCAATGAACCGGTCATTGAACCAATTGCACCCCCGGCTTCCGCCGAGGTCGTGCCGGCTCAGTCCCGCGGTTTGGTGCTGGTGGTTGATCGCACCGATGCGCCACGGGTTGAGATTCCCGCTGACATGCCAGGCCCAAAAGACCAATCCTGCAAAACGTTCAAGGTCTGGGCGAACTACGCCATGGCCTACCGCAAGCGCTACAGCACTTGGCCGGTTTGGAACGCCAAGGTCGGTGGCCAACTCGGACAACTTGTCGACCGACTCGGCGCCGATGTCGCTCACCACGTCGCTGCGCACTACCTGAAAACCAGCGATGCCGCGGTGCTCCGGAAGTGCCACAGCCTCAACGAACTGTTGGCCAACGCCGAGAGCTATCACACCCAGTGGGTGACCGGTCAGCGCATCAACGGGACAACCGCGCGCCAGATGGAACGCACCGAAGCGAACGTCTCCGCCGCCGAACAGGCCGCGCAAATGGTCTTGGCCAAGCGCCAAGCGGGAGAGCGCAATGAATACCTTTGAAATGAACGATCAGCAGGTTGCCGGGCTTGCTGCAGCGATCTGTGCCACCGCCGAGGCCATGGGTCAGGAAATGAACCCGGGCACTGCGGCGATGATGGCTGAAGACCTCTGCGCCTACTCAGTGCCCACCGTGAAGGCGGCGCTGAAGGCTTGCCGTTTTGAGGTGAAAGGCAAACTTGCGATGGCCGACATTCTTCAGCGAGTGCAGGCAGCTGACGGCCGCCCAGGCAAGGACGAAGCATGGGCGATCGCCATGACCACCAACGATGAATTTGAAACCGTGGTGCTGACCGACGAAATCCAGCTCGCACTGGCTGCTGCAAAACCTGTCCTTGATGCCGGCGACAAGGTCGGTGCGCGCATGGCGTTCAACAGCGCTTACGAGCGCCTGGTCGGGCAAGCCCGGGAGGACAGTAAAGAAGTTAACTGGCATGTGTCTGTCGGCTTCGACGCCAACCGTCGGACGCAGGCGATCACGAAAGCCGTGCAAATGCAGCGAATCCCACAGGAGCGCGCTCAGCAGTATCTGGCCGACTTGAGTGTTGCGCCAGTTACCGAAGACGGCCGTGCCGTCGTTGCGCTGCTCACCGGTGAGATCGCTCGGCCTTCGCCAAGGCAGCGCGAGAAGCTCGCCGCAGTGAAGGATTCGATGCTCGCAATGCGAAAAGAATCTGCTGAGGAAAAAACAGAACTGCGAATTCAGTACGCCAACGATTTGGCGGATCGCCGGGCGCTGCTGATCCAGCAGGCCGAACAATTGGAAGCAAGGAGCGCTGCTCAATGACCATCGACAAACAAAAACTCCAGAAGCTGCTGTGGGCAGAAGCCGCGTCCTTCCGTGCCGACTGCGCAGACTGGAAGCGCAATACCGAGGCGCTGCAGGACTTCCTCGGGGATAAGACCGTGGAGGAGGTGGCACTGGAGCTGCTGGCCGATAACGAACGACTGACGCAGCAACTCACTGAGTTGATCAAAGGGTTGCCAAATAAGGTGGCAGCTCATGGCTGACAAAATCTCCGTGAACTGCCAGGCCAAACTCTCCGAAGCCATCACCAAGCTCAGCACCATGTACCGCGACAAGAAATTCGTAGTGGTCTCGCTGCGCCCCGGCAAGGATCGGACGCTGGACCAGAACCGACTGTGGTTTGCGATATACAAGCGCATTGCCGAAATGACCCAGATCGGCGACGAGGCCGACGCTCGCCGGTACTGCAAGTTGCACGTCGGTGTGCAGATCCTGCTGAACGAGGATGCCGGGTTTCAGACGGAATGGTACCGCGTCATGCGCCACCTTCCGTACGAGACGAAGCTGGCCATGATGGGCGGCTGCCATCTTTTCGGTCCGGACGGCTTCCCAGTGACAAGCCTGTTCAATCGCGCTCAAGGCGTGGCGTACACCGACCGGATCGTCGCGCGCTTCGCACAGCAGGGCGTGTACTTCGATGATCTGCTGAGCCAGGAGGCTGCATGACGATCGCAAGGAATCAGCCGAAGCCCAAGAAATGCCGCGTCGCTACCTGCAGGGTCTCATTCGTTCCATCGCGGATGGGGCAGGCGGTTTGCAGTCCAGCTTGTGCGGCAATTGATGCCCCGCGTCATCAAGAGAAAGCTCGCAAGGCGATCGAGCAGTGCGAGCGCCGCGAGATCAAAGTCCGTAAGGAAAAACTGAAGAGCAGGGCGGAACACCTTCGCGAGGCCCAGGTGGCGGTGAACGAGTACGTCCGCCTGCGTGACGCGCACCTTCCGTGCATCAGCTGCGACTCTATGCCGAACGACAACGATCTCATGACTGGCAGCCGTTGGGACGCCGGCCATTACCGATCCGTTGGTGCGTGCCCGGAGCTGCGTTTCGAGCCGCTGAACATTCACCGCCAGTGCGTGAAGTGCAATCGCAACCTGTCCGGCAACGCGGTCGAGTACCGCATCCGATTGGTGCTGCGCATCGGCGCCGAAATCGTGGCATGGCTCGAAGGGCCTCATGAGCCCCGCAAGTACACCGTCGAAGAAATCAAAACCATCAAGGCCGAATACCGAGCCAAGGCAAGAGAGCTGAAAAAAGGGGAAGCCGCATGAAGCTGATCAACGCAAGACAGGTGTGGTCTGAAGCGCAGCACGAATCGAACGCGTCGATCAGCGCTGCAGCGATTGATAGGGCAGCAACTGCGCCGTTGAAGAGCGGTTCACGGATGCGCCGGCATGAAGCCGTGTTCGCCGCGATCGGTGACGATAAGGAAGAGCGGATCCAGGTCGTGCGCCAGAAGATCAGCATCAGTGACACGCGTCGCACACCGGTCGGCCGGTCTACTGCCCGCGCTGCGCACCTCGCCACGATCGGCAAGGTGCTGCGCGCGATCGACACACTGCCGTTCCAGGTGCAGCAGTTCGGTCACTACCTGTACCACCCGTGCATGACGATGGTTCACGTACTCAACGCCGAGAAGCTGATCTGGAACGATGTGGACTTTTCTGCGCTGACGGATGCCAAGGCTGCGAAAGCTCACTACATGATCACCATGGCCCTCCAGTCTTACAAGATTGAGTCTCACGGAGGGGAGCAGTGGGGACCGGCGCGAGTGGCCGAGGGGATGCTGAAGCTTTACGGCGTGCGGATCGAGCCAAAAGTGTGGGATCGAGACTGGAAGGATGTCTGGAATTTCCTGCGTGAAGCTATTTCAGAAGTGGATGTTCAGGCGTTGCAGCCTGTATGGCAGGTCATCTTTGATGAAAACTCTGAAGATGCGGCATAAAAGTGTTGCTATGTTGGGATTTGTGAGGTAATTTTCCCATAGTGCACAAGTAACGCGAAACGCACACGAAACCCGGCCACCGAGCCGGGTTTTTTGTGGGGAAAGGTTAGCGCGTCGATATATTGTCGCCAGCATCTTGACATCATCGAAAATCATAGGCAAAAGTGGGATCCAATTCACGAATGAGCCTGACCAATGCGTAAGATTTTTGCTGTCGCTGCAATTCTTTTTTCCACTTTCGCAGTAGCTGAGGATCGGGTTTCCGTTTCCGGCCTCCATGTTTCTCAAGCTAGCGCGGGCTATTCCGTAGTAGAAGGGATCGCCCACAACAACACTAACGCGACGCTGGCGAATGTCTTCGTGAAATTTAAGCTTTATGACGAAGGTGGAACGGTAGTCGGGAACACCATTGCCCACGGGGCAGATATTGGCCCAGGTGAAAACTGGAAATTTTCGGCGCCAGCTACGGTGCCATTTGCTAACGCGAAGTTGAGCAGCATTCAGGCCCATTGATTTTGTTTCGCAGAAGCCCCGTTTATGAACGGGGCTTTTTTATTCCTTGAATTTACCTGTAGCCAAGACAGCCTTCGGTAAGGCCTGGACGTCGATAGCCGGATAATGCGACGTACGGAAGCAACACTGGCAGCCCGCGCACCCTGACATCCAACTTGCTTTCGGGGTGGCGCGAGACTGGATCAGCGAGATCGATGCAAAAGGGTGTCGACGTTGAGAAGGCCTTTGGCAGACAGCTCGGAAAGACGCGTGCACCTATTGAGGGTCTGCGTATGCGGGGCTATTTCGCATCTCGCTGTTGCTGTAGTCTCTGCGTGGCTATTTGATATCAATTGCAGAGGGATAGGCATGCTTAGAGAAAAGCACGTTGCTAAGAAACTGATCGAATTACTAATCGCCAACGATGAGTTTGGTAGTGGCATTGACAAAGAAAAGATCCGTACTCTATTCGTCAAAAACATTGAAGCCGCTGGTGGAGTTGTGCCGCTCTTTAGCTGCAACATTGTCGACTACCACATTCATCTGCTAGAAACTGCGGGCTACGTGAGAGTCACGATAAACCCCAATAACAGGGGGTTCGACAGGATATGCGCCACTTGGTCCGGGCATGATTATGTTGGTCAATGATTATTAATTGTGCCGATACAAGCCTCGCTACTGCGCGAGGCTTTTATGGTGACTGAGTGGCCTGAATTTTCGGGAGCGCCTGCTTTGCGGCCAGTCGTTTGAAGTCGCCGCCACAGGCCAATACCAATTCGCCGCAGCTCAGAATCTTGTCCATCCGCATATCACCAAGGCCCCGGCATTTGCCGGGGCTTTTTCGTTTTCGGCTTCACCGAACCCATCGCTTTGGCTGGGAGTGCTGTTGGAGCTGTTTCAAATCTGCGGGCCAGCGCCTGCCATATTCCTAACTCCCTGAAGGGGAGGAACTGAGATGCCAAACATGCCAGACAAACCAGACACATGGGCGATAGCGCTTGCGTGGTTGAGCCAGCATTCGCCGATCCTCTATGCGGCTGCGCTGTCCTGCGCGATGGCCGTCTTGCGGATCACCTACGGTGGAGGTACGCGTCGCCAGATGCTGGTGGAAGGCGCGATCTGCGGCGGCCTAACACTGACCATCATCAGCGGCCTGGACTTCTTCGGCCTGCCACAGAGCATGGCTACCTTCGCCGGCGGCTGGGTTGGCTTCCTAGGCGTGGAGAAGATCCGCAACATCGCGGATCGGGTGACTGACTTCAAGCTGCCGAGCCGCAAAGCTGAATAAGCTGCGGCCGGCTTTCATGACAATAATTAGTGGGAAGGATGCACAAGGTACATTGCTTCCACCTTGTGGCCAGTAATCGGATCCACGGCATCCATGCGGTCAAAAAGACCAGTGCTAAGCAACTGATTAGTTACCTCGGCAGTCGCCTGTTTAGTATTGGGCGTGCGCGCATAGCGGCTGCGCAGCCAGTAATCCAGGGAGTAGGGCTTCACTTTATCGATGGCCGATGCTACCGCCCCGATCACGATATGGTCAGTCTTGCGAAGCTTGAGTTCATCGATCAAGCGCTCAACGTAGAAACCTGCTTCCGGCCCACCGTGTGGGAGAACGATCCAAGAGCGAGAGCGGGTTATCTTCTTGATGTCTGTACGAAGCGTCTTGAACGCTGCTTCAAGTTGTTCGATTTTGGAATTATGCTCAAAATCGACGAGACGCGAAGCCACTGTATGGGACAGTTCAAGCATGCGCGCCAGCCCCGCGACACGAATGCCGCTCGCCTGTATAGCATTCCAAAGGGCAATTTTGGCGACTACTTGAATAGGTAGCTTTACGACAGGTTGACCTTCGGCCGGGATGGATGCCTCAGGAATTTGACGGTACTGATCGACGTAGATAGCCAACGCGAGAACTATGCCAGACACGGATGCTTCTGCCGCTTGGTTCTTATCGTCGAAATCGCTACGAGCCTCAGGAATATCTGGGCATGAAGACCAGTATTTCCCCGCTTCCTCGTGAACGACGATGGGGTAGTCGTACATTTTGTATTCCTCATGGCTTTGCTGCGGTAGTGACAGGCGCTTGCATAAAGCTGTATGCCGTGTCGAGATGATCACTATACATCACATGTGATCAAGTTGACCATATATGATGATGTTAATCACATGTGTTTTTTTGTGATGCATCGCAGGTGAATGCGGCATTGGCGCGGCCTTACTATCCGTTGGGATGCTGGGCAAGCCAATTAGCGAAGAACACTGCTTGGATGACAATGGAAGAAGTGAGCCAGCGGAAGCTTTTTGAGTACCAGATGGCGAACCAGTGCATCGCAGGAGGTCCGGCCAAAAAGGCCAGCATGTAGATAATTGTGTCGGCAATTGGGGGCATTTGATGGCTCTCGGTTATTGTTTGCCCTACCCATTATTCACATGCGGATTTCTCGTGCCACCCAATGTGGGTGCACTTTCTTCGCTCCTCTTGCGCGCGCTCGAACGGGACTTATCACGATGGGCAGACCGCACCCTCCAGCGTCACTGCTTGAGCTGTCAGAGCTGTCTGATTTCGGAATCCGTCTGATCCATGCTCCAGAGGTATGGGAGTGGCTGCAAGCCGAGATCCTCGCCGACACCGGCAGCATCCATAACGAAGACCATGCCCATCTGATCGATGCGGATATTCGTGTGATGTGGGCGTCTGCAGCCTTCACGAAGAAGGGGCGCACGGTTGTGGGTCAGACCGAACAGATAGCGTTCCGTGCCGGTGGCTGGCAGAAAGCACGGATGGAACAACAGATGCTGGATTGGTTCGGCGACGTGCCGGCCTACATCATCACTCTGGCTGCCGACTATTGCGCCCAGTGCAGCGACGCGGACTTCTGCGCACTGGTCGAACATGAGCTGTACCACATCGCCCAGGCGACCGATCAGTACGGCGCACCCAAGTTCACCCAGGAAGGATTGCCCAAGCTTGAGATGCGCGGACACGACGTTGAAGAGTTCGTCGGTGTGGTCCGCCGCTACGGTGCGAGCCCTGACGTCCAAGCGTTGGTGGACGCTGCAAACAATCCTGCCGAGGTGGGGAAATTGAATATATCGAGGGCCTGCGGAACCTGTCTGCTCAAGTCGGCCTGATCCTTGACAGGACCTTGACGGAATAAACCAATATGGCAGCCCTGAAAGATGAGGTGAAGCGCTTCATTGTGCAGGCGTTGGCCTGCTTTGATAAGCCGACTCAGGTAGTGCAGGCGGTCAAGGAAACATTCGGCGTCGAAGTGTCTCGCCAGCAGTGCGAGCAGTACGACCCAACGAAACATGCTGGCCGTGACCTGGGCGTGAAGTGGAAAGCGGTGTTTGAAGATACCCGCAAACGCTTCCGCGAGGAGACAGCCGAGATCCCGATCGCCAACCGAGCGTTCCGGCTCCGCGCCATGAACCGTTTTGTCGAACGGGCCGAGACAATGAAGAACATTGGCCTCGCCATGCAGATCCTCGAGCAGGCCGCGAAGGAAGTCGGCGACGCCTATGTGAACCGTAACCGGAAGGACGAGCCCGACGATGAGCCGGCGATCCCGACGCGTATTCAGGTCGACGTAGTGGACGCGAGGAAGCCGAATGCCGAGCCTTAACGTTCCGCAGTCGCAGTTCCTCCTCTTGCCCCACAAGTTTCGTGCATTCGTTGCTGGGTTCGGCTCCGGGAAGACCTGGGTCGGATGCTCAGCACTGAGCAAGCATTTCATGGAGTGGCCGGGCGTCAACGCTGGTTACTTCGCCCCGACTTATCCGCAGATCCGCGACATCTTCTATCCCACGATGGAGGAGGTGGCCTACGACTGGGGGCTGAAGACCAAGATCAACCAGGCGAACCACGAGGTTCACATTTACAGCGGCCGGCAGTATCGCGGCACTGTGATTTGCCGGTCGATGGAGAAGCCGCAAACAATCGTCGGCTTCAAGATCGGTCACGCTCTGGTCGATGAACTGGACGTGCTGACGTCGATCAAGGCTCAGCAAGCCTGGCGCAAGATCATTGCTCGGATGCGTTACAACCTGCCGGGCTTGAAGAACGGTGTAGACGTGACTACGACGCCGGAAGGCTTCAAGTTCGTCTTTCTCCAGTTCGTGAAGCAGTTACGCGACAAGCCAGCATTGAAGGAGATGTATGGCCTTATCCAGGCCAGCACCTTCGACAATGAGCTGAACCTGCCTGACGACTACATTGCATCGCTGATGGAGTCGTACCCCGAGCAGCTGATCCGCGCGTACCTGAATGGCCAGTTCGTCAACCTGACGTCCGGGTCGATCTACCACGCCTACGACCGCAAGCTGAACCAGTGCTTCGACACTGTGCAGCCAGGCGAGCCGCTGTTCATCGGCATGGACTTCAACGTCGGCAAGATGGCGGCGATCACCCATGTCAAACGTGACCAGGGCCTGCCGCGCGCCGTGGACGAGTTGATGGATGGCTATGACACGCCGGACATGATCCGCCGCATCAAAGAAAGGTACTGGGAACACACCGGCAACGACTACAAGAAGACCTGCGAGATCCGCATCTACCCGGACGCCTCCGGCGATTCGCGCAAGTCGGTCAATGCCAGCCTCACCGATATCGCCATGCTGAAGCAGGCCGGATTCACGGTCATCGCGCCGGCGGCCAACCCTCCGGTGAAGGACCGAATCAACGCCATGAACGCCATGTTCTGCAACGCGCAGGGCGAGCGGCGGTACCTGGTTAACCCGTTTACATGCCCGACCTATGCCGACGGCCTGGAGCAGCAGATCTGGGCGCCCAACGGCGAGCCAGACAAGAGCCAAGGAAACGACCACGCCAACGACGGCGGCGGTTACTTCATTCACCGCGAGTACCCGATCATCAAACCGGTCACCGCTATCAAAATGGGATACGCCCGATGAGCAACGACGTCTCCTTCAAGCGGGCGGACTACATCGAAGTGCTGGACCGCTGGGCGACCGTGCGCGATGTTTGCGCCGGTCAGCACAGGGTTGTTGACCGACTGCCGTACATCAATGCTCACGACAAGTCGCCGGAGAACGTAGACCGAAACAAGGCCTATCGCGAACGGGCGGTGTTCAAGAACGCCACCGGTCACACGCGCAATGGCTTGCTCGGTTTGGCGTTTCACAAAGACCCGACGTTGGCGGTCGCCAAGAAGATGGAGTACTTGCAGGACAACGCCAACGGCTCCGGTGTGAGCATCTACCAGCACTCGCAAGGCACGCTCGAAAAGGTGCTTGAGGCTGGGCGGCATGGTCTGTACGTCGACTATCACCAGGACGCTGGCGCCGGTGGGCACTCGGTGATCCTGTCGTACTGCGCCGAAGACATCATCAACTGGCGCACAGGTATGGTGAACGGTCACAGCGTGCTGACCCTGGTTGTGTTGCGCGAGTCGCCGGAGATCGAAGACGGCTTCGGTTTCAAGGTGGTCGAGCAATATCGGGAACTGGCACTCGAGGATGATGGTTTTGTCTGCCGTGTTTGGCGCCGGTCCGGGCCGAAAGGTGGCGGGCCGCTGGCCGTTGTTCAGGAGTTCAAGCCCACCGGCGCCGCCGGCCGCCTGAAGGAGATCCCGTTCACCTTCGTTGGCGCGCAGAACAACGATCCGAGCATTGATGAGTCGCCGCTCTACGACATCGCCATGATCAACCTGGGCCATTACCGGAACAGTGCCGACTACGAAGATAGCGTCTTCTGGTGTGGCCAGGCTCAACCTTGGATTTCCGGATTGGATGAGCAGTGGCGCGACTGGATGGAGAAGAACGGCGTTTACGTCGGCTCCCGTGCCCCGATGATGCTGCCAACAGGTGGCGCCTTCGGTTATGCCCAGCCACTGCCGAACACCCTGGTGAAAGAGGCGATGGCCGACAAGAACCAGATGATGATTGAGCTGGGTGCACGGATGGTCGTGGCTTCGCTCGCTACCAAGACCGCGACCGAGTCGCGCGGCGATCAGTCTGCATCGACGTCAGTGCTCGCTGGTTGCGTGGCCAACGTCAGCGAGGCGTACACCCGGGCGATCATGTGGTGCTGCACCTACATGGGCGTTGACGACGCGAAGGTCGCATACCAGATCAATCAGGAATTCGTGGAGCTGACGGCTGATCCGCAAATGATCACCGCACTTGTCGGCCTCTGGCAGAACGGCGGCTTCGCCAAAGCAGATCTTCGGGCTTACCTGCGCAAGCTGGGCCTGATCGCGCCGGAACGCACTGATAAGCAAATCGATGGCGAGCTGGCAGAGCAGGGCGACGGCCTGGGCCTGGACGACGAGGACAAAGTAGATGGCGGCGAACCAAGCAATCCTTGACGCTACGATTCGGCACGCTGTCTTCCTCGAAAAACTGAAGGCTGGGGAGGTCGGCAAGTTTGCCCCCTTCCTGAAGGAGATCGACCGCTCGATTCGCGACCGGCTCACCCAATCGGATCAGACCGAGTACAACGTGAAGCGGCTGGAAGCGCTGTTGAAGGAGGTCGATAGTCTGCTGCTGGGCATCTTCGACCGCTACAGCGCGCTACTGAACCTCGACCTGATCGACATCGCCAATTACGAGGCTGAATTCGAGGCTACGAGCCTGGCCCGGTCGGCGCCGGTCGGTGTCTCGCTGGATGTAGTGGCGCCGACGGCAGCGGCTATCCGCACGGCGGTGCTGACCAATCCCCTCAGTGTGCGCGGCACCGGCGGCGGCAAGCTGCTGAAGTCGTTCATAAAGGGCTGGACCAGTGCCGAGCGCGAGCGCGTCACCGGAACCATCCGACAGGGTTTCTTCGAAGGGCAAACGAACTTCCAGATCATTCGCAACATTCGCGGTACAAAGTCTGCCGGCTACAAGGACGGCATTCTCGCCACCACTAACCGCAATGCCAGCACGGTCGTACACACGGCGATTCAGCATGTGTCGTCTCAGGCGCGGATGGAGGTGGCCAAGGCCAACACGAACATCGTGTCCGAAGTGGAGATGGTCGCCACGCTGGACAGTAAAACCAGCCAACAATGCCGGTCGATGGACAAACGAAGGTTTCCGGTCGATTCCGGGCCGAGGCCACCGTTTCACCCGAATTGCCGTACGACGTTCGTTCTGCTGACCAGGCTCAGCGAGATGTTCGCCAAGGGCGCTACCCGGGCTTCGGTGGGCGCAGATGGAGCCGGGCAGGTAAGTGCAAGCCTCGACTATTACCACTGGCTTCAGCAGCAGCCTGCGTCATTTCAGGATGTGGCAATCGGGCCGGTGCGGGCAAAGCTGTTTCGCGAGGGTGGACTGAGTGTTGAGCGCTTCGCAGAGCTGCAGCTGGATCGAAACTTTACACCGCTGAACTTGGCTCAAATGAAAGCACTTGAGCCGCTGGCGTTTGAAAGGGCAGGATTGCTCGCTTAATCAGCAGTGGACATTGGGCAATTGAAAAATCAACTCACCGCGAAAGAAATCATCGAGATATCTCGCCATTTTAGAAAGGCAATTATTGATGCTAAAGCGGGCGTAGCCGCATCGCCGCATCTGAATGAGGTGAAGGCGATTCTTGTTGGAGCTCATGCGCAAGGGCGCCTTTCTGACCCGCAGAATTACATGCAAAGTCTCAATCGAGCATTAACTACGGATTGGATACTCGAGATAGTTGCATCGTCAGCATACCCCGTTGGGGAGGCGCTCGAGATTGACGCGCTGGATGAGCGCCGTCGAAAAGGGTACCGCCTAGAACAAGCATTAGGTCTATGAGCCATAAATAACTAGAGCCTCGCTAATCGCGGGGCTTTTTTATGCCTGCAAAGCGGGCAACACATACCCAAGGGGTGCATCAACGTGGCAGAAGAAAACGAAATCGACCTAGAAAACCCGGCAATCAAGGCCGCTATCGCGACTGCTGTTGATGCCTCCGTTGCTGGGTTAAAGGGCAAAAACTCCGAATTGCACGGCAAGCTGAAGGATGCCACCACGAAGCTGAGCCAGTTCGAAACCCAGTTCGAGGGTATCGACATTGACGCAGTCAAAGGTCTGCTCAGCCGAGCAGGCCAAGACGAAGAAACCAAGCTGCTGACTGAGGGTAAGGTGGATGAAGTCTTCAACCGCCGAACCGAACGCCTGCGTGGCGACTACGACAAGCAGTTGAAGACCGTCACCGCTCGGGCCGAGAAAGCCGAAGCATTCGCTGCCAAGTTCCAGGGCAAAGTCTTGGGCGATTCGGTACGCGGTGCTGCGCTAAAAGCAGGCGCACTGCCGGAAGCAACCGACGACATCATCCTGCGCGCCAAAGGCGTGTTCTCGCTGAACGAAGAGGGTGAAGCGGTCGCCGTTGATGAATCCGGCCAGGTCATCCTCGGCAAAGACGGCAAGACCCCTCTGACTCCGCTCGAATGGGCGGAATCACTGCGCGAAAGCGCACCTCATCTGTGGCCAAGGGCTTCAGGGACACAAGCCCCGGGCGGGGGTGGCGGCCAGGCTGCATTCAAGCGCTCCGAAATGACTGCCGAGCAAAAGCGCGACTACCAGCGCAAGCACGGCCAAACCGCATACCTGCAATTGCCCAAGTAAGGGGATTCACCCATGGCAACGACTGTGAACAGCGACCTGATCATCTACAACGATGAGGCGCAAACCGCATACCTGGAGCGTGTCCAGGACAACCTCGATATCTTTAACGAATCGTCCAATGGCGCGATCGTGCTCGACAACGAGTTGATCGAAGGCGACTTCCGCAAGCGTGCCTTCTATAAAATCGGCGGCTCGCTGGAACATCGAGACGTCAATTCGACCGGCAAGGTGACCGCGAAGAAGATCGGCGCCGGTGAGGCTGTTGGCGTCAAGGCACCGTGGAAGTACGGCCCATACCAGACCACCGAAGAGGCGTTCAAGCGCCGCGGGCGCCCGGTCGACGAGTTCTCCCAAATCATCGGTGCCGATGTTGCCGACGCCACTCTGGAAGGTTTCATCCAGTACGCCACTGCCGCGCTTCGCGCCTCGATCAGCTCCAACGCTGAAATGGTGGTTTCGGCCAACATCGAGACCGACGGCAAGAAGACCCTGACTCGAGGCATGCGCAAGTTCGGTGACAAGTTCGGCCGCATCGCGCTGTGGGTCATGCACTCCAGTGCTTACTTCGACATTGTCGACGAGGCGATCGCAAACAAGGTCTACGAAGAGGCGGGCGTCGTCATTTACGGCGGCTTGCCAGGTACTCTCGGCAAGCCAGTGCTGGTGACCGACACCGCGCCGGCTGATGTGATCTTCGGCCTGCTGCCAAACGCCGTGGTGATCACTGAATCTCAAGCGCCCGGCTTCCGTTCGTACGCGGTGAACGACGAAGAGAACCTCGGTATCGGATATCGCGCTGAAGGCACCGTCAACATCGATGTCCTCGGCTACAGCTGGAAGGAAACCGCTGGCGGTGCGAACCCAACGCTTGCCGCCGTGGGTTCGGCTGCGAACTGGGTCAAGCACTCCAACAGCAATAAGGTGACTACCGGTGTGCTGATCACCCTGACCACCACGCCACCAGCCGGCGGCTGATACTGGCCCTGACAGCGGCCAGCGATGGCCGCTACGGAGACTTTTATGGAACTGGTTTACTCCACTCAGAACTCGGACTTCGATCCGGAAAAGCGTTACCGCAATCCAGCGCACTTTGATCGGCCTGAAGCGGGTGTGACCCATGCGGTCGTGATTGGCGACTGGCCGAAGGTGGTCGACGCTTATGAGGCGCAAGGCGTCGACGTCTCGGTGTTGAAGCCTTTGAACAGCGAGTCAGTTAATTCGGATCGTGCCGACACCATCGCCAGCTTGGAGCAGGACAACGACATGCTCCGCGCTGAGCGTGACGGTATCCTGCGACTGATCAATGCCGCCGAGGGGCAATCGAAGCTGGAACACCCGGGCGCCGGCGAACTGCCAATCCGCTTGTTCGGTGCTCTGAAAGCAATTCACGAGGGTTTCGAAGCTCTCACGAGCGAGCGTGACAACCTGGCGAGCGAGGCCGAATTGCTTCGCGCCGAAGTCGCAAGCCTGAAAGCTGCTGCAGAGCCGGTCGACAATGCCGAAAAGATCGCCGGTCTCAAAGCGAAGCTTGACGCCGCCAACGTGACGTATCGGGCGAATGCTTCGGTAGAATCGCTGGAAAAGGCAGTTGCTGACCTGCAGCAGGCGTAATAACCCGGGTGCCCGGTAACGTGGCACTCGATCCAGAACACCACAGCGAGCTGATTCATGACTCTCATCATCGAGGATGGTACCGGCAGGCCTGATGCCGAAAGCTACGCATCCGCCGAAGACCTGGCCATGTACGCCGTGAAGTTTGGCGTGACCATCCCGGCGGAGGTTCCGGCGCAGGAGGCGTTACTGCGCCGGGCCGCACTGGCGATGGATGGCATGACGTGGAAAGGGCGAAAGTCTAACAGCGAGCAGGCACTATCCTGGCCGCGCCGCGGCGTCGAGCTGGATTACGAAATCAAGCCCGACAACTACCTGCCGGCGCGAATCCAGTACGGCCAGATGGCGCTGGCTGCGGAGATCCACACCGACGACGTCGACCCGATCGATAAGCGCAAAGGCGCTGTTACGCTGGAGCGTGTAGAGGGCGCGGTAACTCGCGAGTACGCGACGATATCCAACACCAGCGGTCGACTGTTGCCCGCCGCACCGGATCGGCCTAGCGCCACGCAGTTTGCGGACTACTTGCAGCGGCGCGGACTGTTCGCAATCCGAGCGTAAGGATATGCTTGCTTCCTGTCGGTCTTCGGGGGCATCGCTTTGAGCCAATCTGGTGGGAAAATCAAAATAAATCTCGCTCCTGAGTGGGAACTAGAGCTTGAAATTCAGGCCGAAGCCGCAGGCATGTCCAAAGAGGACTACCTGATTGAAGTTTTGGAGGCGTACTGCAAAAGCCTTGATCAGGAGGAAAGTCCTCCTTCGCCTCTAATTCACTAAGCCCAGCCATCTCGCTGGGCTTTTCACATCTGGAGCCACCATGGCCTTCTACGACGAAATGGCCGTGATGGCTCTGGAGATGATCACAGAGTTCGGCCAGCCCGTGATCATCCGGGCAACCACTGTCGGCGAGTACGATCCGGATGCCGGCACCGCACCGCCCGACACCACGAAAGAGCAAACCGCCCAAGGCATCCTGCTCGACTTCACCGGCCAGGAATTCCAGAACAATAGCCTCATCAAGCAGGGCGACAAGAAGCTGAAGATCGCCGCGCAGGGGCTAGATTGGGTTCCTGAGTTGCTGAACAAGGTCATCGTCCAAGGCCGCACCTGGTCAATCGTCCCGCCGATGAAAGAGATCAACCCGGCCGGCACGCCGATCCTCTACGAATTGCAGGTGCGGTCATGAGCCGCGCCGGCGCGGGCCAGTCCGGCAGCTTCGCCTTGAGTCTCGCCGAGTTCGCAGCCCAGGCCACTGAAGCCATCGACGCCAGCCTTCGCGAGATCATCATCGAGGTTGGCAACAGCCTCGTTCGCATGTCACCGGTAGGAAACCCCGATATCTGGGCGCAGAACGTCGTCGCGAGTCAGTACAACAAGGCTGTCGAGGATCACAATAGTGGACTACGGAATGACCCGGCCAATCTGACCAAAGCTGGCCGACTCAAGCCCGGACGAAAGCTTCACGAGGGCATGGATATCAGCGCGCCGAGTGGCTATGTCGGTGGCCGGTTCCGAGGCAACTGGATGTTCAACATTGGTTCGCCGGATAGCACAACGACCGACGAAGTAGACCCGAGCGGGGCCAAATCAACGGCACGGATCGTTGCCGGCGCGATCGAGTTCAAAGCCGGCGATACCTGCTATATCACCAACAGCCTTGGGTATGCGATTCCGCTGGAGTTTGGACATTCGACCCAGGCGCCAAGCGGGATGGTCCGCGTTACCGTGGCCCGCTTCCAGCAGATCGTGCTAGAGGCCATCAGGAACAACCAGGTATGAGCCATAACCTCATCGCTTCGATATTTGAAGCCAGGCTGATCAACTGGGCTAAAGCATTGCCGGTACCGCTGAAGGTCGTCGTTGAGAACGAGGCTTATATGCCTGCCGACGGCACCACTTACCTGAAGGCGTTCACGCTCCCGGCCGACACGGTAAGCAACACGCTAGCCGGCGACCACAAGCTGTACACGGGCGTGTTTCAGGTCAGCATCGTGACGCCCTCCGGCAAATATCGCGGGGCGGCCGGCGCGCTGGCTGATCAGATTGCCGCGCTTTTCCCGCTTTACGAGCGAAACACCAAAGGCGCACTGACGGTGGTGACCATGACGCCGGTTGACCCCGGTCCCGGCATACCCGACGACACAACATTCACCGTGCCTGTGTCGTTCCAATACCGATCCGACACAACAATTTAATCCGCCCATTGGGCAAACCCGAAACCCGCCATGAGCGGGTTTTTTCATATCTGAAAAGAGGAAACACCAATGGCTGGCATTCAAATGCCCAACGGCGCAACGTTCGAAATTGCTTCCGCCTATGGCACTGCAATCCCGTTCACCTCGCTGAGCAACGCGAACCCGGCGGTTGCTAGTGCTGCGGCGCATGGTCTGGCCGAAGGCGACATCATCGCGGTTAACTCCGGCTGGACGCGCCTCGATGGCCGTGCCGTACGTGTTGCCGATATCGCCAGCGGCACATTCGCACTGGGCGGCGTGAACACCACCAACGTTCAGCAATATCCGGCAGGCTCCGGCGTCGGTTCGGCGCGCGAAGTGACCTCGTTCACCGAGATCTCGCAAATCACCGAACTGAACTCCACCGGTGGCGATCAGCAGTTCCTGACCTACGGCTTCCTGGCTGACGATGATGATCGGCAGATGCCAACGACGAAGAACCCAATCACGCTTTCAATCACGGTGGCCGACGACCCCTCCAAGCCCTATGTCGATGTTTGCGAGGCCGCCGACGATGACAAGCAGCCGCGCGTTCTGCGCCTGAACCTGCCGGGCGGAAGCAGCATCGTTTACAACGGCTACGTGTCGATCACCTCGACTCCGACCATGTCGCGCAACAACCTGATGACTCGCGTTATCAGCGTGGCGCTGACCGGTCGTCCAGCCCGTTACGCGGCGGTGGTGTAATCCATGGCCAAGTTCAAGATTGCTCAAAACCCGACGTTCAAAGCCGACGTGGATATTCCGCGCGTCGGCGGCACCACGATCAAAGTGCCGTTTGAGTTCAAGTACCGAGATCGTAAGGAGCTGGCAATGCTGTTCGCAGGCTGGCAGGAAAGCGCGAAGGAAGATCAGGAGCACTTTAAGGCCAAGGGGGACGAACTCACGTTGATCGAGATCACCGACTCTCATGTCGAGCGGCAGATCGAGCAGGTCACCCAATTGGTAACTGGCTGGGGGTTCGACGACAAGCTCAGCGCTGAATCTATCCGCGCCCTAGTCGAAACCTCGGCCGGTGCCGGTGACGCGATTGTCGATGCTTACCAGAAGGCTTTCTCGGCGGCCCGACTGGGAAACTGACAATGGTCGCCCGCCTGATGTACGAGCCTGGTCCGTCTGAGGCGGATCTGGCGGCGTTCGGCTTGTCCCTCTCAGACATACCCGAGGAAGAGTGCGAAGTGCTGGCTGAGAACTGGCCGGCCTTCGTGCTCTTCAACGCCATGTCCACTCAGTGGCGCACCGGCATGGGCGGGGCTACCGGCCTTGATTACACAGCTCTTCGAGACGTCTCCGACTTCGTCGGCACATCCAGAAAACAACTCAGAGAGATTTTCCCAGACCTTCAGGCAATGGAGGTCGAGGCCCTGCTCGTCATGAGCGAATCGAAGTAATGGAGCACTCATGTCGGGCACAATTGCGCAGTTAGGTCTTGCCGTTGATTCGGGCGAGGCAGTCCAAGCCGCCACGGATCTGGAGCGCTTGGCGCAGGCCGGCGCCAAGGCAGAGAAAGCCGCTGATGGTGTGGCGGCTGGTTTCGACAAAGCGGCAGTCGCGTCCAGTGGGCTGGCCACCGCCGAGGGTAAACTTTCCGAGTCCACCGACGACGCCATGAAGCGTCTGACGGCAATGGCCAAGGCGTCTCTGGAGTCGAGCGAGTATTACCAGCGCCTGACCACCACTGTCGCGACCAGCGCTTCAGCAATGGATGCGTCGGGGTCCTCGGTCAGCAGTCTGGCGGCACTAAAACGGCGACTTCAGGCTGAATCGGATGCACTGGTCGGCTCTACGGACAAAGAGGCAGAGGCAGCCAAAAAGGCAGCGGCTGCCACCGGAGTGCAAGCAGAAGGGCTGCAAGCGCTGCTCGGCAAGATCAACCCCGCCATTGCCGCGCTCGACAAGCTGGACCAGCAGCAGGCCCTGCTTCAGAAGTACAAAGCGGCCGGGCTGATTGACGCCGACACCTTCCGCGAATACTCGACCCGCATCGACGCTTCCCGGCAGAAGCTGGGCGACTTCGACGAAGGCCTTCGCAAAACCGGTGTCAGCTCGAAGCAGACCGAGGCCGCACTGCGACAACTACCGGCACAATTCACGGATATTTTCACCAGCCTAGCTGGTGGTCAAAACCCGTTGTTGGTGCTGCTTCAGCAGGGAGGGCAGATCAAGGATTCGTTCGGTGGCGTGGGTGCCACGCTTGAAGCGCTGAAGGACAAGTTCCGGTCGCTCTTCACTGGCGGCGCCGGCGCTGCGGTGTTGGGCGAATCGCTCGCCGGAATTGCCACCAATGCCAAGGACGTGGCCAGCAACGCAGGGGAGGCTGGTGAAAGTCTGTCGGACCTGGCTGAAAGCTCGAACACTGCGGCCGAAGCGGCAGAAAACGCCCAAAAGGCATACCGCGCGCTGCCACCGAGCGTGACTGGTGCATCAACAAGCGTCTTGGGTATGGCTGCTGCGGTAGCGATCGCGGTTGCAGCAGTCGGCACCCTGATCTACGGCTACAGCCAAGGCAGCAAGGAAGCAGACGAGTACAACAAGGCCCTTATTCTTACCGGCAATGCTGCTGGGACATCAGCCGACCAACTGGCTAATTTGGCTCAGCAGGTCAGCGCTACGAATGGCACTACCGGGGAGGCAGCGGCATCGCTGACTAAGCTGGCTGCGAGTGGAGTCATTGCCGGCTCCAGCTTCAAGGAAATCGCCGACGCTGCCGCCTCGATGGAAGACGCCACCGGCAAGTCGGTGGACGCGACCATCGCTGAGTTCATCAAGATCGCCAAAGACCCGGTAGCGGCGGCGAAAGAACTGAACAGTCAGTACCAATTCCTGACGGCGTCGGTGTATTCGCAAATTGTCGCGCTCAAGGAACAGGGCGACACGGTTGGCGCTGCTGATCTGCTCACTAAAGCCTATGCCGATACCATCCAAGAGCGTTCTGGGCAGGTCACGCAGAATTTAGGCTTGTGGGAAAAAGCGTGGAAGGGTGTAAAGGATTCTGCGAGCGGTGCACTCGATTCGATTCTGGATGTCGGCAGGGTGCAATCCATTGACGCCCAGATCGCCAACCTTGAAAAGATCGTCAGCGACCGCAAAGGCGGTTTTCTAACTTCACTTTTCCCCGACGATTTGGGCGCGTCCAGTAGCTCGACGAAGTTTCTTGAGCAGCAGGTGGTTGATCTCAAAAAGCGCAAAGTTGCACTGGCTGAGAACGCAGCAATTGAAGCCAATCGTGCAAAAGTACAGAAGGAGGGGATTGATGCTGAACAGCGACTCAAGCAGATCAGCGATTCAAACCTTACCAACGCCGAGAAGCGCGACAAGCAGACGAAGGCGTATCTGCGGGACGTTGAGGTACTGAGAAAGGCCAATCCTAACGATCCCAAAGTCCAGGCCGACTATGTCGCAAAAACGCTTCAGAACATCAAGGACAAGAACAAGGATCAGAAGGGGCCTTCGGCCGGCGCCGTCGACCTCACCGGTTACAACGCCGCGCAGAACGCCCTAAAGGAAATCCAAGCCGACTACGCGAACACCCAGAAACAACTGGATGCCGCGCAGAAGGCCGGGCTGATCTCGCAGCAGGAATATCTGCTCAAGCGCGAAGCGCTGATCGGCAACGAGCGGGACGAGGTCACTGCCGCATATGAGACAGAGATTGCAGCGCTCGAAGCCGCCAAGTCGAAGGCCAGCACCACGGCCGAGCAGCGCATTCAGCTCGATCAAAAGATCGAAGACGCGCGCACGGACATGGTCAAAGCGCAGAAGGCGGCGGATAGCGAGCTGGACGTGCTGGCGACGAATGAGTTGGGACGACTGAAGAAGCAGGAGCAAGCCGTTCAAACCTACACCAGTGCATTGCAGCAGCAGGTCGACACCTTGCGCGAACAGGGAAAGCGCGCGGCTGCGGGACTGGGTCAAGGTGATCGGCAGCGCGGCCTGACCGATCAGCAGAACGCTATCGATGACCGTTTCAACTCGCAGAAGCTCGATCTGGCCAACCAGTACGGTGATGGCTCGCGCGGCATGACCCTCAACGAGTACACGCAGAAACTCGCGGCGCTTAAAACCACGCAGCAGGATCTGCACGACACGGTTCAGGACAACTATGACGAGATGACTGTCGCCCAAGGCGACTGGAGCGCCGGTGCGTCGTCGGCGTGGCAGAACTACCTGGAGTCGGCGCGCGACGTTGCCGGGCAGACCAAAAGCCTGTTCACCAATGCCTTCAGTTCGATGGAAGACGCGATCGTCAACTTCGCCATGACCGGGAAGCTATCCTTCGCCGATTTCACCAAGTCGATTCTGGCGGACATGGCGCGTATCGCCACTCGACAGGCCAGCTCGGCGCTGCTGAGCAGTCTGGTCGGCGCCGCAACCAGCTATTTCACTGGCAGCGGAACCGGCAATGGCCTCGCAGCAGGATCGGCCGGTGCGACCTCTTCAAACCTTGGCGCTTCACAGGCGGGCTATTCGTCGGCCTATCTACAGGCTGACGGCGGGGCTTGGGCCAATGGCGTGCAGATGTTCGCCAACGGTGCAGCGTTTACGAACTCCATCGTAAGCAAACCAACAGCTTTCGGCATGGCGGGTGGCGGGCTTGGGGTGATGGGCGAGGCAGGGGAGGAGGCAATCATGCCGCTGACCCGAACCGCTGGCGGGCAGCTTGGCGTTCGCGCAATCAGTGGCGGCGGAAGTGGTGGCGGCAACGTTTACAACTTCCCTGTCGCGGTATCGGTGCAAACCCAAGGCGGTGGCGGCGCGGCCAGCAAGGAAGACACAACACAGCTCGGCAAGGGCATCCAGCAGGCGGCAAAAACCGAAGCTGAAACCGCTATTGCCCGAGCGCTGCAGCCGGGCGGTTCGATCTGGCGTCTTACAAATGGGAGGGCCTGATGGCCATTGAGAAATTTACCTGGCCAACCGAGCGCGGCGAAACACCCGATATCAATTATCGGGTGCGCACCTCGAAGTTCGGCAACGGCTACGCGCAAAACGTCGGCGATGGCCCGAACAACAAAGAGGACTCGTATCCGATTACTTGCACCGGCCAGAAGGCCAAGGTGCAGCAGATCATGGCGTTCCTCGACCGGCATGCCGGGGCGAAGGCGTTTCTCTGGACAACGCCGCTCGGCGAACTCGGGCTGTTCACCTGCAAAAATCCCGCTCCGACACCAATGGGGGGCGGAGTTTTCAAACTCACTGCCACGTTCGAGCGTGCATTCCATCCATAAGGGGCAACCATGCCGCTGATCAGTGACATCCAGGTGCTTGAGCCTGGTAGCGAAGTGCTGCTCTTTGAATTGGACGGCACAGACTATGGCGCGGACGTTCTGCGCTTCCACGGGCACGCGATCCCGCACACGGCGGCCGAGCTGATTGCCGCCGGCGCCGATGGCGACCAACTCCCTGCGAAAGCGATCTATTGGCAGGGCAACGAGTACAGCGCCTGGCCGATGCAGATCGACGGAATCGAGGCGAATGGCGACGGCACGGCGGTTCGGCCCACTCTTTCGGTAGGCAACGTCAACGGGCGCATCACCGCGCTCTGTCTGGCGTTCGAAGATCTGCTCGAGTTCAAACTGACGATGCGCCACACACTTGGCACGTACCTCGACGCGGCGAACTTCCCCGCTGGCAATCCAACGGCAGATCCAACCCAAGAGACGATCGAGGTCTGGTACATCGACCAGAAGACGAACGAAGACGGGGAGGCGGTCAGCTGGGAGCTGGCCAGCCCGGGCGACGTCGGGAACGAATCGATCGGCCGGCAGGCCACGACGCTGTGCCACTGGTGCCTAACCGGTGGTTACCGCGGGCCGAACTGCGGATACACCGGGCCATACGTGACCAAGGACGGCATCGTTACCGACAACCCAGAACTGGACGAGTGTGATGCCACGCTGGGCAAGGGCTGCATCCCGCGCTTCGACGAGGGCAACCCTTACCCGTTCGGTGGATTTCCCGCAGTTTCCCTGATCGCACGGAGCTGATATGCGAAAGCACATCTTGAACGCGATCCAGGCGCACGCGGCGGCCGAGTACCCGAAAGAGTGCTGCGGGCTGCTGCTGGCGATCGGGCGAAAGCAACAATACTTCCCCTGCATGAATGTCTCGACCGAGCCCAACGAAGAGTTCCGGATCGACCCAGAGCAATACGCAGCTGCCGAAGACGAAGGCGAAGTAATCGGCGTAATTCATTCACATCCGGACGCTACCAGCCGACCATCCCCGCGCGACCTGGCCATGTGCGAAGCGACCGCCATGCCCTGGCATATCCTGAGCTGGCCCGAGGGCGATTTGCGAACCATCGTGCCGACCGGAGAGGTGCCGCTGCTGAAACGGCCATTCGTGCACGGCGCTTGGGACTGCTGGCAGGTTTGCGCCGATTGGTACAAGCGCGAGTGGGAGCTGGAATTCGAAGCGTTCAAGCGCGCGGATGGCTGGTGGGAGAGCAAGGATAATACCAGCCTGTACGAAGCGAACTACGAGGCCGCCGGTTTCTACAGGGTCGACCAGCCGCAGCGCGGCGACATGATCGTGATGGAAGTGGGGCGCACGGTTTACCCGAACCACGCCGGGATCTTCCTTGGCAGTGATCCAGCGCTGCCGGGTGAGGATGCTGCAACGTTCGGCCCTGGGCCGTTCCTGCTGCACCACCTGTACGGCAGGCCGTCAGAGGTCATTGTCTTCGGCGGGCCGTGGCTCGACCGCACGCGACTGGTGCTACGTCACCGTCAATCTCGGTGATAAGGTATAAACCTTTTCACAGGAGTGGCATAGATGAGCAACAACGCAAGCTCGCTGTCGGCAACTTTATTGGCTGGAATGATGTTCGCGCCTTTCGTAAATGCCGAATGGGTTAAGTCAGAAGTAAAAGACGAGATGCGCGGAAGCGTTACAATGGCTTTCAGCCAAACAGCGAAGCCTATGAATGGCGGCGGCCCCAGCGCTACCTTAATGGTACTGGACAAAAAAGATGGGAAGCCTGGCGTGGTTTTGCATCTGGAAGACGGCAAGGTCAAAGGCTGTCCTAAACCAGACGAATCGCTTTGTAATGCAAGTATAAAATTTGACGGCGGCAAGGTTCGAGAAGAGCTTTTTGCGTCTGATGATGGACGACAATTGATACCGACACAGGTTGTGGCTTTCGCCGGCTCCGTAGCCAGAGCTAAACAGGTTTTTGTCGAATTGAACGTGAGTGGAATAGGTACTCGCCAATACAAATTTGATTCGGGCGCACTTGATCTATCCATAAATGAAGGGAAACAGCTGGCTCTGCTTGGCTATCAGCTTGGTAAAAGATATCCAGATGTTGGGCCGCCTTTGCAAAAGGCAAAGAGTGAGGGGTTAGATGTTTGCTACGTAGGGGATAATTTGTCTGGCGTTCTTGGCTCGGAAAAAATGCAAAAGAGTACGCTGTGCTTTTTTGATGGCTTCTTTTATAGCGCTGTCGTCATTCCTGGAACCAAGGCAGGCTACAATTCTGGAGCCAAGTATCTAACATCGGTTTTTGGAAAGCCTGATCCAGATGGAATTTATCCTTCCTGGCCAAATAGGGGCGGTAAGCTTCTCGATACGGATACTCGGAGAGCGTCCTATTTTTCGATTGGCAAAAAATCGTATTCGGAACCATTTATCATAGCGGACGAGATAATCAGCCCTTTTGTTCCGTGATACGTGAATAGGCGCGCCTCAAGGAGGGAGCTTTGAAATTCATATCTACCGTTATCGCTCTCTTGTTGCTGACCGCTTGTGCAACCACGCCAGTTCCGTCAGGAAAGGCGGATCCCGTGCCGAGCTCGCGCCTGTTCGCATTTCAGAAGCCAGCTTCCAGTGATGCTGTCTTGGTCGTTACCCGTGATTCCGGCTTTGTTGGTGGTGGCTGCAACACTTCCGTCAGCATCGACGGGCGAAAAGCTGCTGAGATTGGTGCTGGTGAAACCGCAAAGTTCTACGTGGCCGCCGGTGAACACATCGTCGGCGCATCATCGTGCGGCAGCGGGTTGAAAGAGCGCGAGACCAGCATAAAGGCTGGTTCCACCAAGAAATTCAGGATATCCATCGACTCATCAATGAGCATGGACTTATCACCCACCATGCAATGACAAAGCCGCCTACGGGCGGTTTTTTTATGATCGGAGAAAGCTGTGGCAGCGACAGCAAGCAACAACCCAGCTATGACAACCATTCTTCTCTCAGGCCCGCTTATCAAGCTGTTTGGTCGCGTTCATCACCGAGAGCTCGGCAGCAAGTCAGTGGGCGAGGCATTCAAAGCGCTGAAGTGCACGATCGAAGGATTCGAAGGCACTATCAAAGATCTTGAGCGCAAAGGGATGCGTTTTGCGATTTTCAGAAACCGGAAAAACGTAGCTGAAAAAGATTTCGGTCTCGGCGGAACCCAAGAGATTCGCATCGTCCCAGTCATTTCCGGGAGCAAACGAGCAGGCATGCTTCAGACGATCATTGGCGCAGTTCTGGTCGTGGCCGGCTCGTACTTCGGTCAGCCTTGGGCCGTGCAGTTGGGTGCCGGGCTGGTGGCTGGTGGTGTGATACAGATGCTCAGCCCTCAAGCGAAGGGTCTGAAGCAAAGCGCACCCCCCGAGAACTCTCCGTCCTACGCCTTCGGTAGCGCCAAGAACACCACGGCCAGCGGCAACCCGGTACCGATTTGCATCGGCGAACGCCGTTGGGGCGGGATGATCATATCGGCTTCGATCCTTGCCGAAGACAAGGCGTAGGAGCGGCAACCTCTTAAGATGATTGCGTTAAGAACAAGTGATAAAGTCCTCGAAATTTTTCGAAGGAACGACATGAAAGCTCTCCTCTGTAGTCTGCTTCCACTTTTCATCGTTGGATGCTCAACATCACCTGTATCAGTCGATCAAGCCAGTCCCGTATCCGCTTCGAGAGTTTTCGCATTTCAGGAAAAGAAGGACTCTCAATTGGTGGTGACTAGAGATGGCGGAATCGTGGGATCTGAACTTCGATTTATCCTCCATATTGATGGTAAACCTGCAGCTGAATTTCACCCAGGGGAAGTGGCTAAATTCGGGCTCGCTCCTGGCAAACATGTGCTGGGGCTAGGTACCTGGGTGCTGTTTGGAAAGTCGGACATCATTGAGTCTGAGATCGATATAAAGCCGGGCGAAACCGTACGGCGCCGAATTTCTATTAGAAGTGGCGATTACTACCTAACGCCCACTGCATACTGATTATCAACAAACCCGCTTCGGCGGGTTTTTTTATGCCTGGAGGAAAGCATGGGCGCAGC
This sequence comes from Pseudomonas sp. MF6776, assembly GCF_016613125.1. Classification (NCBI taxonomy): domain Bacteria; kingdom Pseudomonadati; phylum Pseudomonadota; class Gammaproteobacteria; order Pseudomonadales; family Pseudomonadaceae; genus Pseudomonas; species Pseudomonas sp. MF6776. The sequence continues at coordinate 10,333 of NZ_JAENSQ010000039.1, read as the reverse complement.
GCAACAGATCGAGATCTACGGCGAGAAGGGCGGCAGCAGCAAACCGAAGTCGCCAACCGAAGCCAGCGACAGCCTGCGCTCCACCAACTTGGCAAAGCTGCTGATCGCCGTGGGCGAGGGCGAGTTCGACAGCGTCCCGACCGATTACGACATCTATGTGGACAACACCCCGATTCGCGATGCCAGCGGCAACTACAACTTCCCGAACGTGAAGTGGGACTGGCGCCCGGGATCGGTGGATCAGACGTACATACCGGGTATTCCATCCGTGGAGAACGAGACGTCGTTGAACATCGAGCTGCGCAGCGATACGGCGTGGGTGCGATCGATCACGAACACCCAACTCTCAGCCGTGCGTATTCGTTTGGCGTGGCCCGCGCTGCAACGTTCTGATGACCAGGGCAATGTCGGCGGGTACCGCATTGAGTACGCGATCGACGTGGCTACTGACGGCGGCGCCTATCAGGAAATGCTGGTTGACGCCGTCGACGGCAAGACCACCACGCGCTACGAGCGCTCGCGCCGCATCGATTTACCGGACGCAACAACTGGCTGGCAGATCCGCGTGCGCCGCCTGACGCCGAACCAGAACACCAACAAGATCGCCGACACCATGCTGGTGGCCGGTTATACCGAGGTGATCGATGCGAAGCTGCGCTACCCGAACACCGCGCTGCTTTATATCGAATTCGACGCCGAGCAGTTCACCAACATTCCGGCCGTGACTGTGAAGTGCAAAGCGCGGCGCTGGATGGTGCCGAGCAACTATGACCCGGTGGCGCGTACTTACACCGGGACGTGGGACGGCTCGATGAAGTCGGCCTGGACGAACAACCCGGCGTGGATCACTTACGGTATCTGCACCGAAGACCGTTTCGGCCTCGGCAAGCGCATCAAGTCGTTCATGGTCGATAAGTGGGAGCTGTACCGCATCGCGCAATACTGCGATCAGCTGGTGCCGAATGGCTTGGACGGCGTTGAGCCGCGCTTCCTCTGCGACATGAACCTGCAGGGCAAGGCTGATGCATGGTCGCTGCTGCGCGATATCTCGGCGATTTACCGGGGCATGACCTACTGGGCTCAAGGCCAGTTGGTGATGCAGGCGGACATGCCGCGCGCTCAGGACTTCGACTACGTCTTCACCCGGTCCAATGTAATCGACGGTAAGTTTTCGTATGGCAGTGCCTCGGCCAAAACCCGTTACACCCGGGCACTGGTCAGTTACGACAACCCGGCCAACAACTACGACACCGACGCCATCCCCTTCGCTGATCTGAATCTGCAGCGCCGCTACGGCGACCGGCCGACTGAACTGAGCGCGATCGGCTGCACGCGCGCATCCGAGGCTCAGCGCCGCGGTAAGTGGGCGATTCTCAGCAACAACCAAGACCGAACCGTCTCGTTCAAGACCGGCATGGAAGGTGTGATTCCGCTGCCGGGTCACATCATCCCGGTGGCGGACTCTTTGCTGGCGGGCCGTGAAGTCGGCGGCCGGATCTCGGCGGTGGCGGGGCGGGTGGTTACGCTCGATCGCGATACCCAGGCCAAGGCCGGCGATCGACTGATCATCAACCTGCCGGGCGGCCGCGCTGAAGGCCGCACCGTGCAGAGCGTAAACGGCCGTGCCGTGACCGTCACGGTCGCCTACAGCGAACCGCCGGTGGCGCAGTTGCAGTGGGCGCTCGATGCCGATGACTTGGCGATCCCGCTCTATCGTGTGCTGCGCACCAAACGCACCACCGAGGGCGACTACGAAATCAGCGCGCTCCAGTTCGAGCCGAGCAAGTTCGCTTTCATCGACACCGGCGCACGCCTGGAAGAGCGCCCGATAAGCGTGATTCCTATCACTGTTGTTCCGGGGCCGGCGAGCGTTTCGCTGTCGTCGACGTCATCGGTTGTGCAGGGGCTGGCCGTGGCCACCATGACCATCACCTGGCCTGCCGTGGATGGAGCGGTTGGCTATGACGTGGAATGGCGCAAGGACAGCGGCAACTGGATCAAGCTGCAGCGCACTGGCATGACAAACGTGGACGTGGTTGGCATCTACGCCGGAGCCTACGTGGCCCGGGTGCGTGCGGTGAGCGCATTCGATATCACGTCGCCGTGGCGCAACTCGATCCTGACCAACCTCAACGGTAAGCAAGGGCTACCGCCGGCGGTTGCGTTTCTGCGCACTGTCAGCAAGGTCTACGGTATCGGCCTTGAGTGGGGTTTTCCGCCGGGGGCGGAAGACACCCAACGCACTGAGATATGGAACAACAAGACCAACGACCTCGCCAGCGCTGTGAAATTGGCAGACTTCGCCTACCCGCAGGCTAACCACGAAATGCAGAACATCGTTCCCGGTACCAGCCTGTTTTTCTGGGCACGTCTGGTCGACCGAACCGGCAACGTTGGTCCGTGGTTTCCAGCGGTGAACGGCGTCAATGGGCAGGTAAGCTCCGATCAGTCGGAGTACGAACCGTATTTTCTCGGCAAGATCCAGGAGTCCGCCCTCGGGCAGAAATTGCTGGAGGAAATTGGAAAGATCTCGGGTGATGGGGAGGGTTCGGTCAACGACCGGATCGAGCAGGCCAAGCAGGAGCTGGAAGAGCTGATCGGTGAAATTACCGATGCCATGGTTTATGACCCGGCGAAGCCGTATGGCAAAGGTGAAGTGGTTCGGCTCGATGGTCGCCTGTTTTCGGCGATCAAGGCTGTACCGGTCGGCACGGCACCACCGAATCCCGAGTTCTGGTATGACATGGGGACGATCGCTGAAACCACCAATGCCTTGGCGTTGCAGGTCCAGCAGCACAGCACGCAAATTGAAACCCTCGACGGCAAGGTCTCGGCGCAGGCATCGACGATGCAGGCGCTGCAGGCTGCGTGGCGTGAAGATGATGGAGAGGGCGCAATGGCCGATGCCCTCCACGGCTGGCAAAACACAGCCAGTATCGTGACCAATGACAAGGTGAGGGCGGAGGAAAACCGAGCGTCTGCTACCAGAATCACGACGCTTGATGCGGCCGTGGAAACCAACGCTGCCAATGTCACTTCTCTGGCGTCTGCTGTAGCGACCGACAAGGAAGCGACGGCTCAGAAGATCGACACCCTCACCGCGAAAACAAGTGACGCCACAGCAAAGGCCGAGACTGCCAGCACTGTAGTTGCTGGTTTGAACGGTAAGGTCTCATCCCTGACAACGATCAAGACGTCCACCACCGTGGGCGGAAGAACCGTCATGGCTGGCTTGGCCATAGGCGTGGAGGGCGAGCAGCAGGAGTCGCAGATCCTCGCGTTCGCCCAGCGCTTTGCGATTCTGGATGAGGTCAGCGGGCAGATGATTGCGCCGTTCGTGGTTCAGGGCGGCCAGGTATTCATGAATACGGCAATCATCAGCCAGGCCTTCATCAAGGAGTTAGTGCTCGGCATGACGCTGAGGTCAGCAGCGCTGAACAATCAGGGCCTTCCTCTTCTGGAAATCAACATTCCGGCGGGGACGTTCACGCTACGTGGTCAGTCCGACAGCGGCTACACGCTGCTCAACAACAACGGCATCTATGTCTACGACCTCAACTACATAGAGCGCGCGGCGCTCGGGAAGATGACGTAATGGACTACTACGGGGCGAGGACGAAAGATGGAATGGGAAGGGTGACGCTGGAGTCGTCGACTATGACTGTACGATCAGTCGTGACAAAACAGGTCACCGTCCCTCCGATCACCAGCGACTTCACCAGCTTCATCAGCGTGCCGGAGATCACTGCCAACTCTTTCGTCTGTGTGACGCTTCCCAACCCGACCAATCCAAACGATACCTTACCTGCAGTTTTCTGGTCGACGGGGCAGCTGAGGGTCCGGCGGGGGCAGGGAATGTTGCTCAACGTTTTTATCCTGACATACCAATAGGGGCGAGCATGGACTACGGGTTCCGGTCGCGAAATGGGTCGAACTTTTTTCAGATCGATAGCGAGAACAGGGTTTTGAACGTAGCAGCGTCAGGCAATTACGCAATAGGAAAAACCCCTGCTTGGCCGACAACGATCACCGCCGCGGTCATCACATATCCTTCGCCGATCACTACCGCAGAAGCGCCGCATGTGTTCCTCAATCCGACCAACCAAGGCATGTATCACACGCTGATTCACTCGGGTGGCCCAGGGAACTGGACGGGCTTTGCCTTCAAGCTTCACTTGATGGCGCCGTTCAACAGTGCGGACTGCAGCGGCAAATGGCTGGTAGCGACTTTCCGCTCAACCTCACCGCCGAATCAATATGATCTGCGACTGCGCAATACAGCCAATGAGCAGATCTTCGTTGGAGCGGACAACCTTTTGGTACTGACAGGGTTCCCCATCAACGAGGGCTGGTCGCTGGATAACAGAGGAGGAGAGGTGTCTGGCATCTACTGGAGTGGGTACCAGATGCCATGGACCGGGTCCTACGAGGATTATTTTCTCGCCTCTACCTTGCTTGGCGGGAAGATCTATAACGGCAACACAACACTCGAGACTCCCTGTGGGTTCCATGCAGGTGTGCGCTCGACGCTCAATGGTTACGTGGGTGCAATGGTGAGTTCTGAGGGTGGCACTGCCAAGAACGGCAGGACGACTTTCGCTGCCAGGCCCATGCGCGCGCTTTAAACCAACACACAACCCGCCGATGAGCGGGTTTTTTATCGACCAAAAAAGGGAAACACCATGCCTTGGCTCAGAGGGGGAACAGTCGGCGTCACCACCGGATCAACGACTGTCGTAGGGACGAATGCGGATTTCGTAGCCAACGCCCGTGTTGGTGACGCGTTTGTTGGGCCTGATGGGCTGAATTATGAGATCGGCAACATCGCCAGTCCAACCCAGCTATCGATCATTCCTGCGTATAAAGGCGCTACCGTAAGCGGATCTGCCTACGCCATCATGCCTGTGCAGGGCTATCCGAAATTACTCGCCGATGCTTTCAACGGCTTGAAGAATCAATTCGGCGGCGTGCTCGCAGTTCTTGGCTCAGATCCAACCTTGGCTGGAGTCCGTACCGCTTTGGGTCTCACGAATGCGGACGGGCTACCAGAGGGGGCGACGAACAAGTATTTCACCGACACCCGTGTCCGTGCTGTCGCGCTTACTGGGCTCTCAATACCTGGAACTCCGGCCGCTGTGATTGCCGCCGATAGCATGCTCGCTGCCATTGGGAAATTGCAGTCGCAAGCGAATGCTCAGGTGGGGAAGGGGGCGCCAGGATTCATCGAAGGGCTCAACCTGATCTGGGCTACCGGAACCAGTATCGCAATTCGACCCGGTAGCGCCTATGTGCCGTCGGCCGGAAAAGTGGTGACTTACGCAGGCGGCTCGATCACCCCGATGGCTGTCGGCGTGGTCAACACGTTCATTCACCTGTATCTGACGGATGCCGGTGTAATTGAGCAGTCCACAACGGCAGCGCCTACGCGGTACTACAACCAGGCACATCAGAAAAACAATGACCCTTCGCGCAGATACATCGGTTCGATTCTGATCAACACCAACGCGGCAGGCGCCTATCAGTTCGTTCATCGCCTGGGCGACAGTTCGATCATGTACACGGTGGCCAATCCTGAGAGCACCACTTTCCGGCTGCTCAGCAGCGGTACCTCGGCCGGCGCATTCAACACCCGAACTGTTGCGCCGGTCACAGCGCACACACTGGAAGGTGCTTGGCAGAATGTTGGTACCGTGTCTGTGAAGTTCACGCCTTCTGACGCGGGCACATCGATTGCTGCGGGCTGGATGGTGTTTGTTCCGCCTACTGCGATTTTCAACGGCCGATGCCCGATTGCTGCCGATGGCACCATTACATACAGCGCCACCGGTGGCGGCAGCGCCAACTGCTACGCCCTCGGCTATTACTTCGACAGGTGATCAAAATGCCCTACGCAATCACTGCGACCGGCTGGCGCTCCGTCAGTCCCGAAATGGATTTGATGGAAGGCGAGACCTACGTCGACGAAATTCCTCAATCGTTGATTGATGCAATCGCCGCGCAGGATCTTCTGCGCGAAACGTCCGCCATTCTCAACTCAAGAACCCGTCTCGCGACCGCACAAGTCACCGCGCTGCAAGGCCGGATCGACGCCATCAACGACGCCATTGATGGCGATTACGCACTTCCGGAGGAAGTAGAGGAAAAGCCAACCCGAGTTTCGGCGCTGGCTGAATGGAAGAAATACCGTGTGCTGCTGGGGCGCGTGACGGGCCAGCCGATCTGGCCAACTGATCCGGCATGGCCAGAACAGCCTGATCCGTACAACGAAGAAACGACCTTAGCGAGGGCCACATCCCCTTCTGTTTGATTGCGCCAATGAATAGCGCCCGCCTTGAGCGGTTTTTTTTTGCCTAGAGAAAAGTGATGACCGTTACTGAGAGAGAACGCGACATCCTCGCCCGCACCTTGTGGGGGGAAGCGCGCGGAGAAGGAACGGCCGGCCAAGTGGCCGTGGCGTGGACGATCCGCAACCGCGTGTTTGATGGCAAGGAAAAGTCGTGGTGGGGTGAAGGGTACGCCGGCGTCTGCCTGAAGCCTTGGCAGTTCAGCTGCTGGAACAAGTCCGACCCGAACTATCAGTTCCTGATCGGCGTGAAGCAGATCCCGTTCCGCGAACTGGCGCAATGCCGGATCGCTGCTGACCAGGTGGTCGACGGCAAGGTTTCAGATCCGACCGGCGGCGCCACGCACTACTACGCCACCAGCATCAAGGCGCCGGCCTGGTCGGCGAAGGCCAAGCAGACCTTGAAGCTCGGGCACCACATCTTCTTCAAGGACGTACCGTGATGGTCGTTCCGTGGAAAGTTATCGGGGTGTTGGTGCTTGTGCTCGCCGGCTTCGGCAGCGCCTGGCAGGTTCAGGACTGGCGCTACGGGCGCCAACTGGCCGAGCAGGCGCGACTGCAGGCCGAATCCCTCAATCAACTGGCCCAAGCCGCCGCTGCCGCGCAGCAGGCTGAGCAGGACAAGCGTTTGGCGCTCGAGCAGCGGCTGGCGGCCAGTGAACAAACCCACTTCGAGAAATTGACCAATGCAGAAAAAGACCAAGCTCTCCTGCGCGATCGCCTCGCTACTTCTGATCTCCGGTTGTCAGTCCTCATCGACGCGACAGACGTTGCCAAAGGCTGTGACGTGTCAGCCACCCCCGGCGCCGGCGGCGTGGATCATGCAGCCGTACGCGCCCGACTTGACCCGGCGCATGCTCAACGAATTATCGCCATCGCCGACACCGGCGACCGGGGATTAATTGCGCTTCAAGCCTGCCAGGATTACGTACGCACGCTGAGTGATGGCTCGGCACCATTGTTGCGAAGTGAGCATCCGTAAACCATCATTCAGATTCGGATTGGATGATTGGTGGACATGGACAAGCAGCTGATTGGCTACTCAATTGTGATGACGATTATCTGGGTTTCAGTCGTTCTTTCTGTCATGTATTGGATGTCGTAGTGAAGGTAATAGGTGGCTGACGTGGAAGGCGTGGTGCTGAGCGAGAAGATGCAACGAAAAGCCGATCGGCTGTTGGCGAAAATTGTCCGGGCAGACTCGATGATCATCGCTGTGAAGGCGGGGGCACGGGCGGATGGCTTCGTACTTGGACTGGAAACCGGCGGGGCTTTGCGCGCCGGTGATTCTGAACGCTTGTACATCATTTTCGAAGCCGCTTTGGTGGAACGCCTGAAAACTCTGTCGTGGGGTTAAATCAATTAACTGGCATGATCAAGCACGTCCTTCAGCGCAGACCCGCAGGCGCCGACTTCGTCACAAAACCGTTTCCAGCGCACATCTGGCAATCTTCGCGTGCACCAAAGCGGTCGAGACAAGCTGGGCAGATGCAGAAGGCTGCCGACTCGATATGAGGTCGTATCTTTTCAAAGGCATGAAGATCCCGTTCCTCTTGCGCAACCTGAGCGGCGTCTACCAGAGCCCGATAGGCGTCAGAGTCAGAGAGAGGGCGGTGGGCAATCCCGGCAATCATTCGCTCGGTCTCGATCAACTGATACCGACGCCCGTTCATTTCCAGAACCAGGCCTGAAATCCGCCCAATTTTTCGGGAAAGCCCTAAGGTCAGCCTTACCCCGTCCGTGTCGGAATAAACCTTCCCGTCATAAGCGAAGGAGGCACCGCGAGGCTCATCACTTGCGAAGTTGAATATCGAGCGGCTGATAGTACCAAGCAGCTTTTCGTTGTCGAACTGCACAACGTCATAGGTCGAGGCTCCGCGGTATTGGCTGGGCGAATTCTGCAGCTCCTCGACGGCGTGCCAATACGCGGCGTCTGCCATTTCGTTCATGTCGAACTGCTCAAGCTTGTTGATCAGGCCCTCATCGCGGAGCGTGGCTGCCATCCCGTAGAGGGTTTCCCGGTGGCCCTCGGGGTTTTGCATGCGGAAGTCTTGGTCATCGAGAGTTGCGCGCCATTGCTGGAGCCTCAGAGTTTTGGCCTGGTCGAAATTCATGACAGGGGTTCACTGTACAAATGCTGTATGCATGTACAGTAATCGAGGTTCGGCCGTAGAGCGAGCAAGAAGCGACGAGCTGCGATTAAAGGGCCAGAAGCAGACGTTCAAAAAGCTGAACGATCAGGTTCTCATGTAATGAAATCATCCAGCTGTCGTACCATCGGCACATCAACAAAACGGGGGTTGATATGGGAAATGGTCAGGGCAAACGAGTCGTTGTCATTGGTGCAGGCATCGTTGGCGCGTCATTGGCGTATCACTTGGCAGATAAAGGCGCGAATGTCACTTTGGTAGAAGCTGAAGATATAGCTTCGGGAGTGACTGGCAGCTCATTCGCTTGGCTCAATGCCTCACACCTTGAACCCGACCCAATCGCGCAACTGCGCTGTTCGGCCATCAAGGAGTACCGCCGACTCGAAACGCAGCTGCCAGGTCTGGAGATAAGATGGACAGGCGCCTTGTCTTACAGCGTGATGGCGATTGAAGCGCTGCCAACCTCAGGTCACCAAGCTTCGGCAAACCTGATGTCTCGATCGCAGATTCTCGACTTGGAACCAAATCTCAAGAACCCTCCCCAGTCTGCTCTGTATGCGGCTGAAGAAGGAGCGCTGGACGCAGTGGCAGCTACGCATGCGTTGATCGCAGGTGCCCGGGCTTATGGGGCGAAGATTCTCACTCAGACTCGAGTGCTCGGTTTTGTAACCCAGAGTGCAACGGTGACTGGAGTCGAAACAACAATAGGCATCCTCGATGCCGATATTGTCGTACTGGCAGCCGGGACAGCAATCACGAAGCTGGCAGACATGCTTGGAGTGTCCCTGCCAATAGAGGCATCTCCTGCCATTTTCATCCGTTACAAGTCACAACCCAACCTCGTGCATACCCTCATCTCCAGCCCTGAAATGGAAGTGAGGCAAAGTTCGGATGGTACGTTGCTGGCAGCAGAGGATTACCTGGACGACGCCGTGGACAATCAGCCGGCAGCGATAGCGCTTCGAACTGCCAAGACGATCCAGAACGAACTCCATGGTGTTGTTTCCATAGATCTGGAACGGGCTTGTGTCGGACTCAGGCCCATGCCTGCCGATGGCATCCCCATCATCGGTTATCTACCCAAAGTGGGTGGCGTCTACGTTTGCGCAATGCATCCTGGAATTACTTTGGCGGCGGCAGTGGGACGTCTGGCCAGCGAGGAGATCATCGATGACAAGGTGTCCAGTGCCCTTTGCCCATGCCGGCCCGATCGATTTTTGCAAGCGTAGGGGGTTTCTCTTGTAAGGCAGCAATCGGCCACTGTGTCCACTTCAACCGGACGTCGCTGCTTATGGCCTGCTGTGACCATAGTTAGCTTATTTCTAAGCGCTTGACGATTAAGAGCGAAACAAGCCGTATTCTCGGGCGCTAAATAACGGAAGACCAATAACTTACGGCAGAAAAAGAAAATGGCTTTTAGCCATCACCCTTTAATAGCCAATAACTCTAAAGAATTGGAAGCACTTTTCTATATCGGGTCTATTCTCGTAACGCGCAATGGAAGTATGGATATCTTGCGCACCAACTCATGCCATAAACTATTAAAGGACTACCCCATGGAAAGCTTCGCTATTGCGGCATCACAAATTAACTGGAATGGCGGTCAACGGATCACTTTAAATGCAGGTGATACGGCCACTTGCACGACGTTGCGTCCGGGGCAGATTTACGGAATTTTCATTTATAATTCCGCCGGCAGCGATAACAATGCAGCCCTGAATTCATAGAATAAGCGCAACGCTTGAAACGAGAGGCAGAGAGCCAGCCACCGGTAGAATCCAGGCTCTCACACCGAAGGATTCAAGCGCAGATGACTACGCATTACCGGCAGCTGACTCAG
>NZ_JAENSQ010000038.1:0-42556 GCF_016613125.1 Pseudomonas sp. MF6776 | reverse complement strand
TCAACCACTTGCGCTTCCGATCTCTCGTTAGCGGGAGGCGAATTCTACAGCGTTACTCGCTGTTGTCAACACCTCTTTTTCTCCGCTTTCGACCGAGAAGATCGAACCGTTAAAAGAGCCAAACATCGCCGCTCTTTCAACTCCTTCCAGGCTTCGATGAACTGAAGCGACCCGCTCTCGAAACCTACTTAACTCATTGAATCTCAAGGAGTTTTCCGTTTCGACTGCGCCGGAAGTGGGGCGAATTATAGACGTCTGGAATCTGCCGTCAACCGCTAATTTCGATTTTATCGAAACTTCCGAAAATCCTGCTTATATATAGACGTCAGAGGCATGAATGCGCAATATATTGCCCACTATCTACAACAATACCCGCTCTTACCTTGGACGATGCCGCGCAATGAATGACCAACCCCGCTCTCTTGCCTCAATGCTGTTCCCGGTTGGCCTGCTATTGATAGCCATGGCATCCATCCAGTCCGGTGCATCACTGGCCAAAAGCATGTTTCCAGTGGTGGGCGCTCAGGGGACGACAACCCTGCGCCTTATTTTCGCAAGTGTGATCATGCTTCTATTGCTGCGCCCCTGGCGAGCAAAGCTGACAGCCAAGTCGCTGCGTACGGTAATCGTCTACGGCATGGCGTTGGGAGGCATGAACTTCCTCTTCTATATGTCATTGCGCACAGTGCCGCTGGGCATCGCCGTTGCTCTCGAATTTACCGGCCCATTGGCCGTAGCTATATATGCATCCAGGCGCGCCATCGATTTTCTGTGGATCGGCCTGGCCATAGCCGGCCTGGTGCTATTGATACCGACGGGGGCGACAACCGCGGGAATCGACCTGGTTGGGGCGGGGTATGCATTGGGTGCCGGGATCTGCTGGGCGCTATACATTCTGTTTGGTCAAAGGGCCGGTGCTGATAACGGCGTCACGACCGCAGCGTTAGGGGTGATGATCGCGGCGCTGTTCGTGGCTCCCATCGGCATCGTGCATGCCGGCGCAGCGCTACTCACACCCTCGCTGATCCCGATTGCGATCGGCGTCGCCATCCTGTCCACCGCCCTGCCCTACACCCTGGAAATGGTTGCTCTCACCCGAATGCCCGCGAGGACCTTCGGTACATTGATGAGTATCGAACCGGCATTCGGCGCGCTGTCGGGCCTGCTGTTTTTGCAGGAATACCTCACGCTGTCACAATGGATGGCGATCATGTGCATTATTCTGGCTTCCGTTGGCGCGACCATGACCATGGGTAGCGCCGCCAAGCCTGCCATTGCGGCAGATTGAAACAGGATTTGACGAAGGTCTGGCAATTGGCGTTCATTTAGGCCATGTTTAGGCTCGCAACCCAATGCCAGATATGGATTTTTTCCGACAGGGATTTCGAAACGCTGAGAGCGCAAGCGAATACAGGCAGACCGGAGCATCAGACTCGCGGCAGCTATAAGGACGGTAATGAAACGAATTTTGATATTGATCGCCGTACTCGCAGTTGCGGGCTGTGCGGCGACCTCGAAAACCCAGGTGAAGCACGGCAAGAAAGGGCTGCACATCAACTGTTCGGGACTCTCGTCCTCTTGGGACAAGTGCTATACCAGCGCAGCCAACTCCTGCGCCCCGAAAGGCTACAAGGTCATCGCCAAGTCAGGGGATTCCGTAGAGGAGCCCGGCGACTATCCATTCGGCCTCAATCCCGCTGGCTACACTAGCCGCAGCATGATCGTCATCTGTAAATAGATCACGGCTGCCGGGAGATCTGACGCCCAATTTCGTCGCGGCTGGACTCCAGCACCTTGCGCTGAACGTCCGGCGTGGCCAGCATTCGCGCCACTACCAACGCGCCAACGCACTGCGACAGAATCGACCATGCCAGGCTGTCGCTCCCAAGGATCTGCGCCCAACTGTCCTGAAGCCTGCAGATCCACATCTGGGCCTGCTCACGCACCTGAATATCCGAGCGGGCGATTTCCGCGCCTAACGCCGGCAAAGCACAGCCGGATTCAGGCTGCTCTACGTGAGCCATGCTCAGATAGTGTTTGAGGCAACGCTCCAGCCGCTCACGACCCTGCCCCTCCTGCCCGCCCAGTCGCTCAAGACTTTGCCCCAACTCACGCTCGACGATGGCAGTGAACAACGCATCCTTGGATGAGAAATGACTATAGAACGCTGCACCGCTGAGCCCTATAGCCTTCATCAAACCATCGACGCCGACCGTGGAAAACCCGGATCGCTTGGCCGACAGCGCACTGCTCTGCAATAGTTTTTCCTGGGTTTCCAGCTTGTGATTGGCGGAGTAACGCATGTTGTTTGCCCTCGAATTGACCACCTTGACGCTGGCCGAATCCTAGCATAACGTTCGTTCACTTAACGATCGTTTACCAAAGGGGTTCACCCATGAATAACAAGAAGGTCGTATTGGTTGTCGGTGCGGGTGATGCCACGGGTGGCGCGATTGCCAAGCGCTTTGCCAAAGAAGGATTCGTTGCGTGCGTCACGCGGCGCAGTGCCGATAAATTGCAGCCGCTGGTGGACGCGATTCAGGCCGAAGGCGGCGAAGCTCACGGCTTTGCTTGCGATGCGCGCAAGGAAGAAGAAGTCATCGCGCTGATCGAAGACATCGAAGCCCGCCTCGGCCCGATTGAGGCTTTTGTCTTCAACATCGGTGCCAACGTGCCGTGCAGCATCCTTGAAGAAACCGCTCGCAAATACTTCAAGATTTGGGAGATGGCTTGTTTCTCAGGTTTTCTCAATGCCCGTGAAGTGGCCAAACGCATGGTCACGCGTAAACGTGGAACCATTCTGTTTACCGGCGCAACTGCCGGACTGCGCGGCTCATCGGGTTTCGCCGCATTCGCCGGCGCCAAGCATGGCATCCGCGCGCTCGCACAAAGCATGGCTCGCGAATTGGGCCCGATGAACATTCATGTTGCCCACATCGTGGTCGATGGTGCCATTGATACGGATTTCATCCGCAACAGTTTCCCCGAGAAATACGCAACCAAGGATCAGGACGGCATCCTCGATCCCGAGCACATCGCCGAAAATTACTGGTATCTGCACAACCAGCCGCGCGATGCATGGACGTTCGAGCTGGATCTGCGCCCCTGGAACGAACGCTGGTAAACCCACCGCCCATAACAATAAATAGAGAGCAGCGAAAATGACCAAAACCGTGGAGTTCTATTTCGACCTCGGCAGCCCTGCCACTTATCTGGCCTACACCCAACTACCCAGGATCTGCGCAGAAACCAATAGTCAGCTGACCTACATTCCGATGCTGCTGGGCGGTGTGTTCAAAGCTACCGGCAACGCCTCACCGGCAATGATCCCGGCCAAGGGCCGCTACATGTTTCAGGATCTGGACCGCTACGCCAAACGCTATGGTGTAGCTCTCAATTTCAATCGGCACTTTCCGATCAACACGCTGCTGTTGATGCGCGCCGTCACCGGCATACAACTGCGCCAACCGGAACGCTTTCAGGCGTTTGTCGATTGCTTGTTCACGGCGTTGTGGGTGGAGGGCAGAAACCTGAGCGACCCGGCGACTGTGGCTGCCGTGTTGAGCGAACACGGGTTTGCGCCCGATGACGTCCTGGCGCTGACCAACGACGAAACAGTCAAGGCGGCGCTGAAGGACAATACCGAAACCGCCATCAAACGAGGCGTTTTCGGTGCTCCGACCCTGTTTATCGGCAATCAGATGTTCTTCGGCCAGGATCGTCTCGACTTCGTCGAGGAAGCATTGCGTCAGGTCTAAATTGAAAGAAATACGCGGGCGCTGTTTTCAGCGCCCGCACATGACGATCAGATTGCAACAGTACGCGTATTCAGCCACTCCAGCGCCGCACCGTCGAGCAACGGGCTCAAGCGCTCACGAACCTCGGCATGGTAGGCGTTGAACCACTGTTTTTCTTCCTGACTCAGCAAGTCTGGCAGCAGACAACGCGTGTCGATCGGGCACAGGGTCAAGGTTTCAAACTTGAGGAAGTCGCCGAACTCGCTGCAGCCTGCCTCACGGTTCATCGCCAGGTTTTCGATGCGCACGCCCCAACGGCCCGGACGATAAGTGCCCGGTTCGATCGAAGTAATCATCCCCGGTTGCATCGCGGTCTGTGGTGACGGCGCTGCCTGATAGGCAATCACTTGCGGGCCTTCGTGCACATTGAGGAAGTAACCCACGCCGTGACCGGTGCCGTGGCCGTAATCCACACTTTCAGCCCAGATCGGCGCGCGCGCGATGGCGTCGAGCAGTGGAGACAGAATGCCTTTCGGGAAATGTGCCCGCGACAGCGCAATCACGCCTTTCAACACGCGTGTGCAATCGCGCTTCTGTTCTTCAGTCGGCGTACCGACCGGCACCATGCGCGTGATGTCGGTCGTGCCGCCGAGATATTGACCACCGGAGTCGATCAGCAACAGACCGTCCCCCTCGATCACCGCGTGCTCTTCTTCAGTAGCGTGATAATGCGGCATCGCGCCATTGGCATTGAAGGCAGCGATGGTATTGAAACTCAGCGACACATAATCCGGACGACGCTCGCGAGCAGCGGTGAGTTTCTCGTCGATGGTCAGCTCGGTAATGCGCTCACGACCCCAGGCCGATTCCAGCCAGGCGAAGAACTCGCAGAGTGCCGCGCCGTCCTGCTCCATCGCTTTACGAATGTGCGCGGCGTCGGCTTCACTTTTTTGCGATTTGGCCAACGTGGTCGGGTTCAAGCCTTCGACCAGTGTTACGCCATTGTCGAGGTTATCCAACAGACCGCTGGTGACACGCGCCGGGTCCACCAGAAGGCTCGCGCCGCTCGGCACGGCGCGCAAGGCATCGGACACTTCGCTGTAGTCGCGCAGTGTCACGCCGTCCTGTTCCAGCACTGCACGCAACGGCGCATCAACTTTGCTCAACGCAACGAACAGCGTCGCTTGTTGCTGATTGATCAGGGCGAAAGAGACGAACACCGGGTTGAACGACACATCGCCGCCGCGCAGGTTGAACAGCCATGCGATGTCGTCGAGGGTGGCGATGAAGTGCCAGTCGGCGCTGCGCTCCTGCAGGGTTTCACGCAGTTTGGCGAGTTTTTCGCCGCGGCTTAAGGTCGCTTGCGGTGGCAGATGCTGATAGATCGGCGCGTTTGGCAGAGCTGGCCGGTCGCTCCAGACTTCCTTAAGCAGATCAATATCGGTACGCAGACTCGCGCCACGTGCTTCGAGCTTGCCGCTCAACGTGCGCGCCGAAGCCACGGCCATCACAGCCCCGTCTACTGCAACTACGCCACCTTCCGGAGTCTGTTCAGCCAGCCAGTCCAGCGGACTCGGCTGCCCTGGTTGCAGCTTGACCAGTTCGATACCGCTGCCATTGAGTTCCTTGGTCGCCTGTTCCCAGTAACGACTGTCGGCCCAGACACCGGCGAAATCAAGGGTGACAATCAGTGTCCCGACCGAACCATGAAAGCCCGACAGCCACTGCCGTCCCTGCCAGTAACCCGGCAAATATTCCGACAGATGCGGGTCGGCAGAAGGCACCAACAACGCATGAATGCCTTCACGGCGCATCAGTTCACGGGTGCGCGCCAGGCGCTGGGGCACCGATCCTTCGGTCAAGGTCTGGGTACTCATCATGTCTCCTGCTAATCACGTATTCGTTATTGTTCGTAGCCATGGTTCGGCTGGTTAAAGCCCTGTCGCCCAGAATGCCGGAGCACTGGCGCAGGCGGTCTTGATCAATTCGCAAGCCTTGTCGACATCTTCTGCGGTGGTGAAACGGCCGAGGCTCAGACGAATGGTACGCCCCGCCAGACGCGCATCATGCCCCAGCGCCAAAAGCACGTGGGATGGCGCGTTGCTTGCGGAGTTACAGGCTGAGGTCGCGGAAAACGCGATCGAATGGCTCAGCGCCGCGCTGTTGAAATCGCCCTCGCCGAACGTCAGGCTCAACGTGTGAGCAATGCGCTGCCTGGCACTGCCATTAAGACGTACGCCGGGCAGACTCAGCAATTGTTCGAGCAAGCGTTCGCGCAACGCGACGATGGATTTTTTCTCTTCATCGAAAACGCCTGCGGCCAAAGCGAATGCAGCGCCCATTCCGGCAATCTGATGAGTCGCCAGCGTCCCGGAGCGCAAACCGCTTTCGTGTCCGCCACCATGAATCTGTGCCTGCACGCGTTGCTGCGCCCGTGGGCCGACGTACAACGCGCCAATGCCTTTGGGGCCATAGAGTTTGTGCGCCGAGAACGACATCAGATCCACTGGCCACTGCGCCAGGTCGATCGCCACTTTGCCGGCGCCCTGAGCCGCATCGACATGGAAGAGCGCCTCGCGACCGCGGACGATTTCACCGATGGCCGGGATGTCGTTGACAGTGCCGAGTTCGTTGTTGACCAGCATCAGCGAGACCAGAAAGGTGTCATCGCGCATCGCCTCGCTGACCGCCTGCGGCGTGATCAAGCCATCAGCGTCCGGGACCAGATAGGTCACGGCAACGCCGGCGTCCTGCAACTGGCGGGCGGTATCGAGGATGGCTTTGTGTTCGATCTGGCTGGTAATGATGTGGCCGCCGCAGACACCGCGCGCCTGGGCAACGCCTTTCAGCGCGAGGTTATTGGACTCGGTGGCACCGGAGGTCCAGACGATCTGTTCGGCTTGCGCCCCGACCAGTTCGGCGACTTGCCGGCGGGCCTGCTCGACCGTCTGCCGAGCCTGCTGGCCAAACGCGTGGGAGCTGGAGGCCGGGTTGCCGAAGTTACCGTGAAACCCCAGACATTCGATCATCACCTGGATGACCCGCTCGTCCACCGGGGTGGTGGCGGCGTAATCGAAATACAACGGACGTGTGTTCATAAAAGACTCGCAGAGCGTGTTCCGGGATCAGGAGGCTCGTGTCTGCAAACGCCACTGCGCAGCCTTGTGGGCTGCGCGTCGGTTCGAGAGCGTCATCAATACCTGATCGGATGCCGTTAAAGAAGAACAACTTCATTTAAAAGTGCGTAGGAACGCTCCTGAAGCCGAGCTTAACAGGCATCGGGTCGGCGGTTGAAGCAACGCGTCAGCTAAAGCTTTCAAGAAGTAACGGATACAACGAAATCACCAGCAATGCCGCCATGCCCCAGTTGAATACGCGCAACCAGCGCGGTTCCTTCAGCACATTGCGCAGCAGCGTGCCACACGCTGCCCAGACGCCGACGCTCGGCAAGTTGATGATCGCGAACACCGCGGCGATCACCACGACGTTGGTGAAGTATCCCTGCATCGGCGTGTACGTGCTGATGGCACCAATGGCCATGATCCACGCCTTGGGATTGACCCACTGGAACGCCGCGGCGCCCAGGTAGCTGATCGGTTTGGCTTCGCCCTGGACGTTGTCACCGACCGGCCCCGAATGGGCGATCTTCCATGCCAGATACAACAGATACGCCGCGCCGACGTAGCGCAGGACCGTATAGAGAATCGGATAGGACTGAAACACTGCGCCCAGACCAAATCCCACGGCGACCACTAGGACGAAGAATCCACAGGTGATGCCGAGCATATGCGGGATGGTGCGGTTAAATCCGAAGTTGACGCCCGATGCCAGCAACATAGTGTTGTTCGGCCCCGGCGTAATCGAGGTGACAAGGGCAAACAGGGCAAAGCCCAGCAGTAAATCAAGCGAGAGGTTCATGGTGCAGTCCGTCAGGGTCATTCAGGTGTAGACCCTACCCCACGCGGCCCGGCAAACCCACGGACAGTTGGCTAATACTTCAAGCAGTACAGTTTGTTTTCAGCTGGGGCGCCCATGCAGCTGTACGGCACGTTCAGCGCTCATCTCGCCCTGCTTGTCAAAACCGAAGGCCTTCTGTGGCTGACCAAGTAATCGGGCTTTTTTTGCATGGTATTCGTCAAATGACAGACCGCTGCGGTTCAGTGCCTCCATGGCCAGTTCCCGGGATTCTTCTGCCGAGTAGGGCCGCAACTCCGGAGAAACATGGCTGGCACATCCGGCGAGTACAGAGACGGCGAGCAACAGCGAGACAGTCAGTAAATGATTCATGAGAGCGTCCTGGCGAGCAATGTGGGGTCGATGGAGAAAGGCTACGCCCCGACACGCATGCGCAGAAATCAACGCTCTCAATAGTGGCTATCAGCAAATCATCACCAAACCGCATATCTCCCCAAAAGTGAGCGCCTGACAAAGCTGTCGATCTAACCGACCAGGTTGCAGTGCAACGCATCATCGTGACTGCGAGCGATGCTGCTCAATACCTGAAATGAATTGAAGGTCACTGTTTTCGCCTGATGGGCGCGGATCAACTGCCAGAAATCCTGTTCACCGCTTTCGAAACTGCGGAACGCCGCTTCCCCCGCCTCGCGGGTTTGCCATTGCAGCAAGCTCAATACCCGCCGGCCATCGTCGCTGGCCTGCACGCTTGCGCTGACGAAACCCTGATAACGCTGAGCCAGGCGTTCAGTCTGCATCGACAGCGCCGAGACCAGCCCCGGCTGCTGGCGAGGCTCGATCTCGAACTCGATCAATTGGGTGAAGCTGCTGTTTTTCGCTGATGCTTGCATGAAATTCCCCACTTATCTGTAAGGCGAATCTTGCGACTCGAAGAAGCGCAGGGTAAAACCTCTAGTTAAGTCAAGGTCAAGAGCAATTTCACCATGATCACCAACGAAAACCTGCACAAGCCCCTCACCGTCGGCGAAGTCGCGGCGCGCAGCGGTGTTGCGGTCACTGCCCTGCATTTTTATGAGTCCAAGGGTTTGATCAGGAGCCAGCGCAATGCCGGCAATCAGCGACGCTATGCACGCGCCGTGCTGCGCCGAGTGGCATTGATCAAAGTTGCGCAGCGTCTGGGGATTCCGCTTGCGCAGATCGGTGAAGCACTGAAAGTCCTCCCGGACGATCGCGCACCGACGGCGGCGGACTGGAAGTTTCTTTCGGAGCAGTGGCGACAGGAACTGGATGAACGGATCAATCAACTGACGCTGCTGCGCGACCGGCTCAACGGCTGCATTGGTTGTGGCTGCCTGTCGATGGAGGCGTGTCCGTTGCGCAATCAGGGCGATGTGCTGGGTGAGCAAGGGCCGGGGGCGCACTTTTTGGATACGTAAAGTGAGCTGCTGCTCGTCGGGCGAAATTCCTGGCCGGGAAGACAGTTCTATAGTGATTTTTCCGGGAATCCGGTGAAGCAACATTTCGGAAAATAAAAACAGGGAGAACGTCATGAGCGTCAAACCCATCCCCGAGGGGTATCACAGCATTACCCCGTATCTCGGCATCCAAAAGGCCGTCGAGGCCATCGACTTCTACAAGAAAGCGTTCGGCGCTACCGAGGTCATGCGCCTGGCCATGCCCGACGGCAGCATCGGCCACGCGGAGCTGCGTATTGGTGACAGCGCAATCATGCTCGGCTCGCCGTGCGATCAAGGGCCATTGAGCAGTCCGGAGCAAACCGTCTCAGTCGGTTTGCATCTGTATGTGACTGATGTCGACAAGTCATTCCAAAGGGCGCTGGATGCCGGGGCAGCCGTGGTGTCTGAGGTCAAGGATCAGTTTTACGGTGATCGCAGTGGAACGTTGAAGGACCCCTACGGGCATTTGTGGTTTCTCGCGACCCACAAGGAAGATCTGACTGAAGAGCAGATCAAGCAGCGGGCGATGGAGATGTTCAGCCAAGGCTGATTACCTCAGTGTCCGAACTGACTCTCTCGCGAGCAGGCTCGCTCCCACCTTGGAATGCATTTCAAATGTGGGAGCGGGCCTGCTCGCGAAAGCTCTTACAAATCCGGCATTGAAGCGGACTGACACACTCCACCAGCCCGCCCCTCCCACAATACGTTGCGATGTCGAACAGAACGCGAAACATTTACTTTCACATTCCTTATCGGGATTTATCTCGCTCATCCGTCTTATAGAGATGCAGGCCGCTCGCGTAGGCAAAAGCCACGGGCGCCTTTCGGGGATACCCGTGCTGTGAAGCCCGCAGCCACGCGCCCTTTCACCGCTCTATAGACGCGTAATCATGTCGAAAAAATCCCGTTCCAAACTGTGGTTCCTGGTACATAGCTGGCTCGCATTACCGATCTGGTTTTTCGTCCTGATCGTTTGCGTGACCGGAACGCTGGCGGTGGTCAGCCAGGAAATCGTCTGGCTGGCCAATCCACAGATGCGTGCCAGTCAGCCATCGGACGATGCGCCGCTGCTCAGTTATGACCAGATTCTGGCCGCGATCAAAAAAGCAGAACCGCAGACCGTGGTTGAAAGCATCTCCCGCCCTGACGAATCGCACTTTGCCCTGGACGTCGAGGTCAGCTACCCGGACGGGCGCTCGCTGACGGTGTACGTCAACCCATACACCGGGGTGATCCAGGGCACCGCGCCAGCCTTTGACTTCAAGGCTTTCACCCGCGCCTTGCATGGTTGGTGGCTAGTGCCGTTCACCAACGGCTTCAGTTGGGGATGGTATCTGGTGTCATTCCTTGGCGTGCCGATGCTGGTGTCGTTGATTACCGGCCTAGTGGTCTATAAGCGATTCTGGAAGGGCTTCTTGCGCCCGACTCTACGTATTCGCCATGGCGCGCGTATTTTCTGGGGCGATTTCCACCGTCTCAGCGGTATCTGGTCGATCTGGTTCATTGCGGTGATTTCCATCACCGGTGTCTGGTTTTTGATTCGGGCCTTCCTGTTCGATAACCAGATCTCCATCTCCAGCGAGCCGATCATCCCGGCCATGTCCCGTGAAAGCGTGCCGATTTCGGCGGCCGGCACTCCGCCGCCACGTATCAGCCTGGACCGCGCCGTAGAAATCGCTCAGCAAAAGATTCCGGGGCTGGAGGCCAGTTTCGTCAGCCTGCCGGGTAACGCTTACAGTCACATGAGCGTTGGCGGTCGCGGCTGGTATCCATTGATGTTCCAGACGGCGACGCTCAATCCGTACAACGGTGAGATGGCGGCTACACGGCTGCTGTCCGATCGTTCCTCGCTGGAGTTCGTCACAGAATCCATGCGCCCGCTGCACACCGGTGACTTCGGCGGGATCTGGATAAAGTTGATCTGGTTCTTCTTTGGCCTGCTGCTGAGCATGATGGTGCTCAGCGGCTTGCTGATCTGGACCAAACGCACCGCTCTGGCCACCGCCAATGCGCTCAAGCGCGAGGACAAAAAAAACCGGATCAAGGTACAACCGGCCCTCAGCCGTGAGCCTTCGGAGGTCAGCCTGTGAGCAAGTCCACAGCGATCACGCCGCCATCGCGACTGGGGCGACTTTGGCACAAATGGCGATTCCACATAAATGTCCTGTTGTTGCTGATCCCGCTTGGTTTCATGCCCAAGTATTTTGCCGACGCTTCACTGTTTCGCGGCGACAGCGGCCTGGGACAACATGAAATCGGCAATATCCAGGTCGGCCCCTGGAGCCTGCGACTGGCCGAACTGCGCAACGAAGCCCCCACCCTCACGGGCCCGGCCGGCTATATGAAAGATTTCAGCGCGGCCCTGTGCGATGCCTGTGTCGACAAGGTCAAGGCCACTTACCTGCGCATCGGCAAACCGCGCAGCTTGCGCGCAGCCGGGGCGATTTTTTTCGGTACGCCATACCGTATGGGCACGCAACTGCCGATCCCGGAGAAGACCAAACCCGACGCCGAACTGTGGATCACCATGGAAGGCTGGGACGGCAGCATGCATCAGGCCTCGATTCCCCTGAGCCAGGCCTCCCCCGCCACCATCGACTGGCTGAACAAACAAGGAGCCAAACCATGACCTGCTCGCAACGCCCTTTCCGTCTGCGAATCAGCGCCGCGTTGTTGGTGCTGTGCGCCGGCTTCAGTGCAAGCGCACTGGCGCACAACCCGATGTGCGAATGCAAAGCCGTCGATGACGAACAGATCAAATGTACCGGTGGCTTCTCCGATGGCAGCGGCGCACCCGGAGTGACCCTGGATGTGATCGGTTACGACGAAACAATTCTGGTGCCGGGCAAGCTCGGCCCCGACTCGACAGTGACCTTCAAAAAACCTGGCGCCGAGTTCTACGTGCTGTTCGACGCGGGCCCTGGCCATGTGGTCGAAATCGACCAAGCGGATATCGAAGCGCCATGAGTACGCCCACCACACAAATCGTGCGCCCGGCCGGTGCCGGCCATGAAACCCTCAACGTGTTGCTGCTGTGCCTGCTGATCCTGGCGCTGGCAGGCTCCGTGGTGGCATGGCGCGGGGTGTCCCATGAACCGGAACCTGTCGCCAGCAATCAACTGGACGCGCGCCGCGACCTCAGCGCCGCCGAGCAAGGCATCTATGCCGACCTGCGCGTGACGCTGGACGAAATCCGCTTGCTGCGCGAAGAGCAGAAAACCTTGCCGACACCGCAAAATCTGGCGGACGAAGGTTTTGCCCCGTTCGCCCAGGATGCGAGTTCCGTCGCTCGAGGTGGTCATGCATGGCAGATGCCGAGCGATGCCGCCTACTTCGGTCATAGCCTGACACCCTCCATCGCCGGTTCGTTTCTGATGCGTGTCAGCGCTGATGACCAGGCAGCGCCGGACATCTGGCTCAACCGTGACGCCGCACTCACGGCGCCTCGCGAGCTGACTGACGCCGCCCTGGCCGCTGCCGGCTGGAAACAGATCGTCGCGCAATACGATGCCGGGGTTACCCGCGAACATCGCCATTGATTCCTCGCCCTCACCCGAGAGAAGACCGTTTGCCCATGTCTATTTCATCTTCACGCCGTCCCTTGTTGCGTCTGTTTCTGTTGAGCATTTGCGCCTGCCTGCTGAGCCCGCTGGTCAGCGCCGATCCGGCGAAACGCCTGCGCATCGGCATCACCCTGCACCCTTATTACAGTTATGTGGCGAACATCGTCGGCGACAAGGCCGAGGTGGTGCCGTTGATTCCGGCCGGCTTCAATCCGCACGCCTACGAACCACGGGCCGAGGACATCAAGCGCATCAGTGGTCTCGATGTGATCGTGCTCAATGGCGTCGGCCATGATGACTTCGCCGACCGCATGATCGCCGCCAGCGAAACGCCGAACATCAAGACCATCGAGGCCAACGAAAACGTGCCGCTGCTGGCCGCCACCGGAGTGGCTGCGAGGGGTGCTGGCAAAGTGGTGAACCCGCATACCTTCCTGTCGATCAGCGCCTCCATCGCGCAGGTCAACAACATCGCTCGGGAGTTGGGCAAGCTCGACCCGGACAATGCCAAGACCTACACCCAGAATGCCCGCGCCTACGGCAAACGCCTGCGGCAGATGCGCGCCGACGCGTTAGCCAAGCTAACCCAGGCGCCGAACGCCGAGTTGCGTGTGGCCACTGTTCACGCGGCTTACGACTATCTGTTGCGCGAGTTCGGGCTGGAAGTGACGGCAGTGGTCGAGCCGGCCCACGGTATCGAGCCGAGCCCGAGTCAGTTGAAGAAGACCATTGATCAACTGCGCGAACTGGATGTGAAGGTGATCTTCTCGGAAATGGACTTTCCGTCTAGTTATGTCGAAACCATTCAGCGTGAATCGGGCGTGAAGCTGTACCCGCTGTCGCACATTTCCTACGGCGAATACACCGCCGACAAGTACGAAAAGGAAATGACCGGCAACCTCAACACCGTGGTTCGGGCGATTCAGGAGTCTGGCGCATGACATCCAAAGAAACCCTGATCGCCCAGGACGGCGAGCAACTTGTGGAAGCGAGCTTGCTCGCGAAGTCGCCCGGTCAGCCGCCATCATTGCCAAATGAAACACCGCTTACGCGAGCAGACTCGCGCTCACAGGTCACGGGGCCGACCCTGGCATTTGCAGAGGTCTGCCTGACATTGGGCCGCACGACGATTCTCGACAACGTCTCCTTCCAGGTGCAGCCCGGCACCGTGCATGCACTGGTCGGTCCCAACGGCGGTGGCAAGAGTTCGCTGATCAAGACGTTGCTGGGGCAGATGCCGCATCAGGGTCAGTTGTGTCTGCAATGGCCCGGCGAGCCCGGCACCATCGGTTATGTGCCACAGGCGCTTGAATTCGATCGCGGCTTGCCGATGACGGTCGATGATTTCATGGCTGCCATGTGCCAGCGCCGCCCGGCCTTTCTCGGTTTGAGCAAGCACTACGCCGGCGCCATCGGTGAAGCGCTGGAACGGGTCGGTATGCAGGACAAACGCAAACGCCGCATGGGCGCGCTGTCCGGAGGTGAACGTCAACGGGTGTTGCTCGCCCAGGGCTTGATCCCGGCGCCACAACTGCTGGTGCTGGATGAGCCCATGTCTGCTCTCGATGAGGCAGGGATCCGGGTCTTCGAACGCCTGCTCGGCGACTGGCGCGCGGCGGGCATCACCGTGCTGTGGATCGAACACGATCTGGAAGCGGTTGGCCGTCTGGCTGATCGGGTCACCGGCCTCAACCGTCGCGTGCTGTTCGACGCCACGCCACAACAGGCGCTAACACCGGAACGACTGCTGACCCTGTTCTCGACCCATCCACGGAGCGCTGCCTGATGAGTTATGAAGCCTTTCGGTTGATGGTCCAGGGTTGGGCCTCTTCCGGTTATTTGCCGGAGGCGCTGGCTTACGGTTTTGTGGTCAACGCGCTGCTCGCCGGCCTGCTGATCGGCCCGGTGCTGGGCGGGCTCGGCACGCTGGTGGTGGTCAAGCGCTTTGCGTTTTTCTCCGAAGCGGTCGGCCACGCAGCGCTGACCGGTGTGGCCATTGGCATCCTGCTGGGCGAACCCTACACCGGGCCTTATGGCAGCCTGTTCGGCTACTGCCTGCTGTTCGGCATTTTGCTCAACTACCTGCGCAACCGCACCGGTCTGGCGCCGGACACATTGATCGGTGTTTTCCTGTCGGTGTCGCTGGCCCTGGGCGCGAGCCTGCTGCTTATTCTCGCGGGCAAGATCAATGTGCACATTCTGGAAAACGTACTGTTCGGCTCGGTGCTGACGGTCAACGGCAATGATCTGGCGGTATTGGCCATCGTCGGCTCGCTGGTGATGGCCCTGGCGTTGCCGTTGTACAACCGCATCATGCTGGCCAGTTTCAACCCGCAACTGGCGGCCGTTCGCGGCGTGGCGGTAAAGACTCTGGATTACCTCTTCGTGATTCTGGTGACACTGATCACCGTGGCCGCCGTGAAAGTCATCGGCGCGATTCTGGTGGGTGCCCTGCTGGTGATTCCGGCGGCGGCGGCGCGCTTGCTCAGCCAGTCGCTCAAGGGCTTTTTCTGGTGTTCGGTGCTGATTGCCACGGTCAGCACGTTGTGCGGGATTCTCGCGCCAATTGTTTTCGATCTGCCGATCCCGTCCGGTGCCGCGATCATTCTGGTCGCCGGTATTGCCTTCGCCCTCGCCGCCATCGCGCGCGGGGTTGTCCCGAGTCTGAAAGGGAATCTTGGATAAATGCTTTTTTCATTGCGCAACCTGACGTTGGCCATGGCCCTGTGCGGCGTGGTCTCCACACCTTTAATGGCCGCCGAAAGCGCCAAGCCCTTGCGAGTGCTGGCCTCTCTTCCGATCACCTATGGCCTGGGCGAGGTGCTGCTCAAAGGCACCGACGTCAGCCTCGAACGCGCGGCACCGGCGAACCTGCCGGGCAGCCGCCAGACCGCGTACTTCACCGGGCGCGGCGCTCCGGCACTCAATAAACTGGCCACCAGCGCCGATGCGGTGATCGGCGTGCGCTCGCTGTGGGCCGATGACCCGCTGTATCCCTTCGCCCGTCGCAGCAACATTCGCATCGTTGAAGTCGATGCCGCACGCCCGGTCGACGGCGCGTTGCCCGGTATCGCCGTGCAACCGGATTTGAAAGTCGACGGTTTGAACAGCCAGCCGTGGCTGGCGAGCAACAACATGGGGCGCATGGCAGACGTGATGGCCGCAGATCTGGTGCGTCTGGCCCCCAGCGCCAAGCCGAAGATCGAAGCGAATCTGGCGCTGCTGAAACAACGCCTGCTCAAACTCAGCGCTGCCAGTGAGGCGCGTCTGGCCAATGCCGATAACCTGAGTGTGATGAGCTTGAGCGATCACTTCGGCTATCTGATCGGCAGCCTGAACCTTGAGTTGATCGGGCAGGATCCACGTCCTGATGCAGACTGGACGCCAGAGGATCTGAAAAAACTCACGGCGACACTCAAGGAAAACGATGTGGCGGTGGTGTTGCATCACCGTCAGCCATCGGAAGCAGTGAAAGCGGCGATTGCCCAGTCGGGTAGCCGATTGCTGGTGCTGAGTATTGATGCCGAAGATCCGGTGGCGGAGCTTGAGGGCAATGTGGATTTACTGCTCAAGGGGCTGAGCGGGGCGTAACTTCAGTTGTACCGCGTTATCGTTCATCGCTGGCAAGCCAGCTCCCACAATGATCCGAGGTGTGCACAGCATTTGTGGAGCACATCAAAACCCTGTGGGAGCTGGCTTGCCAGCGATGAGGTCCTGACAGAAACCCGTATTCCGGACATGAAAAAACCCGCTGACTGCTACCAGTCCAGCGGGTTTCTTTTTGCCCGTCTGCTTATTGAGCCGCAGCCAGCCCTTCCATCTTCTGGCGCAGGCTGAGTGGACGCATGTCGGTCCAGACTTCTTCGATGTAGGCCAGGCATTCCTTTTTCAGGCCGCTCTTGCCCACGGTGCGCCAGCCTTCTGGCACGACCTTGTAATCCGGCCAGATCGAGTACTGCTCTTCGTGGTTGACCACGACCTGAAAGAGGATGTCCTCACGGTCGAATACTGACGTCATGCTGGTTCTCCATCGTTGTAAGGGTGGGCTGCACGTCGGGTGCAGCCGGGTATGTAGAAAGAACGTTCGGCGCGCTGAAAAATTTACACAGCGGCAGTAGCGGCAGCCAATGCACGACCGAAGATCTCGGCAACGCGGTCGATTTCGACAGCGGTGATCACCAGTGGTGGCAGGAAACGCACGACGGCGCCATGCCGACCGCCCAGTTCCAGAATCAAGCCGCGCTTGAGGCATTCGCGCTGCACCAATGGCGCCAGACGCGCAAACGCCGGCGGATGGCCGAGCGCATCCGGGGTGCCCGTCGGGTCCACCAACTCGACGCCCAACATCAGGCCACGACCACGGATATCGCCCATCTGCGGAAAATCACGCTGCAGGATGTGCAGGTGCTCGCTCAGGCGCTCGCCCATGGCGGCCGCGTGTTCGCACACTTTGTGTTCAAGCAGATAACGCATCACCGCAGAACCGGCAGCCATCGCCATCTGATTGCCACGGAACGTGCCAGCGTGTGCGCCCGGTTGCCAGGTGTCGAGCCAGTCGCGGTAGACCACGACCGCCAGCGGCAGGCTGCCGCCGATAGCTTTGGACAGCACGACCACGTCCGGGGTGATACCGGCATGTTCGAAGGCGAACATCTTGCCGGTGCGGGCAAATCCGCTCTGAATCTCGTCGACAATCAGTGCTACGCCAGCCTTCTCGGTGATCCGACGCAAGCCGCGCAGCCATTCGATGTCGGCCGGAATCACTCCGCCCTCACCCTGCACCGCTTCGACGATCACGGCCGCTGGCAATTGCACGCCGGCCTCGGGATCGTTGAGCAAATTATCCAGATAGCTCAGATTGGCCTTCACCCCGTCAGCGCCGCCGATGCCGAACGGGCAGCGGTAGTCATACGGAAACGGCATGAACTGCACGCCGTTGCTGAGTAACGCACCCAGCGGCTTTTTCGGCCCCAGGTTACCCATCAGGCTCAGAGCGCCCTGGCTCATGCCGTGATAACCACCGGAGAACGATAACACGGTGCTGCGACCGGTGGCCGTGCGTACCAGTTTCAATGCCGCTTCCACGGCGTCAGTGCCGGTCGGGCCGCAGAACTGGATTTTCGCTTGCGACGCCAGTTGTGCCGGCAGCAAGCCAAACAGATCCTGGACAAACTGATCCTTGACCGGGGTGGTCAGGTCCAGCGTGTGCAGCGGCAGTTCATCGGCCAGCACCTGCTGGATCGCTGCGATCACCACCGGATGGTTATGCCCCAGTGCCAGCGTGCCGGCACCGGCCAGACAGTCGATGAACGTACGCCCTTCAACATCTTCGACATAAAGGCCCTTGGCGCGTTTGAGTGCCAGTGGAATACGTCGCGGATAGCTGCGGGCATTGGACTCCTGCTGTGCCTGACGAGCCAGCAATGGCGATTCGTTGAACTCATACAACGTTTCCGCCGGCGCCGAGGTGACCCGGGCCGATGACTCTCTGATAAGGCTGGTGGCAACTGACATCTGTCGACCCCTCGATTCGCTATGGATAGTGACCAAAACAGCACACCGGACAGGTGCGCGTTCCAGTCACGGGGCGCACTTGCAGGTTTTCCTGTTCTGGAAACGCTTAAGCGAGGCAAGGATTTAGCCCCTGGAGCGACTGTTCATCCGGACATTGCCAGCGGCTTGGCCATAGGCAGGATCTGCAAGCCGTTATGCGCGAGGGAAGGTGCAGATTCGCGGTAACCCAAATGGCGATAGAACGCTTCGCCGGTGCGCGTGCTGTTGAGATGGACGGTGCGCACACCGCGAACCCGCAGCCAGCCTTCCAGATCGTTCATCAGCGCCCTCCCGACGCCACGGCGAAATGATTCCGGTTGTACGTGGCAAAGCACAACGTCGCCATCCAGACGGGCCATGCCGATACCGACCGGTTTGTCCGCCAGCATGGCAATACTCAGATAGAAGTGCGGATTCGCGAGCCAGGCACTGATGAAATCGGCAGACTGCTGCCGGGTCCAGTCACTGACGATCAACGGGTCGTTGCGGTGATCGAGCGCACAACCAAAACGGATCGAGCGTTCGATGATACGGCTGATGATTCCGACGTCGGCCAGAATGGCCGGACGAATGCAGACAGGTGCTTGCATGGCGCTGTTCCCTCAATCCATTGAGTCAAGGCTGGCGCCGACCTTAACGTCAGCGCCGCCGATTAACCAATGCAGAGAAGTTACATTTGATGTGCAGACGTCAGAGGGACTGCAACGGCATCGTCAGCTCAACGCGCAAACCATCCGGGCGGCTGTCGAAATGCAGGGCGCAGTCGCAACGCTGGACGATCGCCTGGACAATCGCCAGGCCGAGGCCGCAACCGGTGCTCTGACCGTTGCGCCAGAAGCGCTGGGTCAGGTGCTGCAAATCATCCGGCGCAATGCCCGGGCCATGGTCGCGTACGACAAAACGCACGCGGTTGCCGATGGTTTCCAGACGCAGCTCGACCGCACAATCTTCGGAGGTATGGCGCAGGGCGTTGTCGAGCAGATTGCGCAACGCGGCGATCGACAGCACCGCAGGCATTTGCAACGGTGCAGACGAGAGTTCGGCGGGCAGGTGCAGTTTGATCCGCAGACGCTCGCCACCCGTAGCGTCGGCAATCGCCAACCTGGCCACTTGCTCGGCGCTGTACTGCGTGCCGTCGTCGAAGGACAGACTGCCCTCGACCCGTGCCAGCAACAGCAGTTGCTCAAGCGTGCGGTGCAAACGGTCGGCGCCCTCCTCGGCCCGCGCCAGCGATTGATCGCGGGCGCTGCCCTCGGTCATGCGCGCCACTTGCAGGTGCGTCTTGATCGCCGTCAGCGGGCTGCGCAGTTCATGCGCGGCGTCACCGGTCAACCGACGTTCGCGCTCGATGGTCTTGCCGATGCGCTGGAACAGCTGATTCTGGGTATCGAGCAGCGGCTTCAATTCGCTGGGAAACGATTGCAATTGCAGTGGTTCGAGGGAGTCGGCATTACGTCGCATCAAGGCTTCGCGCAGGCGATTGAGCGGTGCCAGGCCTTGCCCGATTCCCAGCCACAACAGGCACAGACAGCCGAGCAACGCCACGCCTACGGGCACCGACGCCGCCAGCAGGATCGACATGTTCAGGGCTTCGCGTTCAATCTGCCGATCCGCCGTGGTAATCCGTACATCGCCCCGGGCGAGGGTGAAGCTGCGCCACGGTGCGCCGTCGATCATCTGATCGTGGAAGCCCATTTTCTCGGCCTCCAGCGCTTGTTCGGGATTGTTATGACTGCGCGCGAGAATTTCCCCGCGCAACGAGCTGACCTGACAGGCCATGCCGCCGGGAATGTTCAGTTGCTCGGCACTGAAATGCGTGCCCTCGCCTTTGCTCGGCAATGTCGGCAATTGCTCCAGCAACCCGGCAACCATGCGTGCCGAAGCTACCAGACGCTGGTCGAGGGAAAACATCATCTGGTTGCGCAGATCGCTGAGCATCCAGGCCGCTGCCAGCGCCCAGATCAGCGCGAACGCGGCGCCAAGGGTCAGGCTCAAGCGCAGGCGCAGGCTCATCACTTGCCTTGATCTCCACCATCGGCCGGCCCCAGGCGATAGCCCAGACCGCGCACGGTTTCGACGATACCTTTACCGAGTTTGCTGCGCAGGTGATGGATATGGACGTTCAGCGCGTTGCTTTCCAGCTCATCGTTGAAGCCGTAGACGCTGTCCTTCAACTGCTCGGTGGACAGGACCCGCCCGCGATTGTGCAGCAGTGCCTGCAACAGCGATTGCTCGCGCCGCGACAGGTCCACCGATTGCCCGGCCAGCCGGGTTTCGCGGCTGCTCGGGTCGTAGGTCAGCGCACCGTGCTCGATCAGGTTGACGCTGCGCCCGGCCACCCGCCGCAGCAAGGTCTGCAGACGCGCAAACAACTCACGCAAATCGAATGGCTTGAGCAAGTAGTCATCAGCACCGGCCTGCAAGCCGTCTACGCGATCGGTGACCGAGTCGCGCGCCGTCAGGATCAACACCGGAATTTCCAGGCCGTGCTGGCGTAACTGCTGCAACAATTTCAGGCCATCTTCGTCGGGCAAACCGAGATCAAGCACCATCACATCAAACTCGGCAACCTTGA
Source organism: Pseudomonas sp. MF6776 (assembly GCF_016613125.1). Classification (NCBI taxonomy): domain Bacteria; kingdom Pseudomonadati; phylum Pseudomonadota; class Gammaproteobacteria; order Pseudomonadales; family Pseudomonadaceae; genus Pseudomonas; species Pseudomonas sp. MF6776. The sequence goes on along the minus strand of NZ_JAENSQ010000038.1, from coordinate 21,756 downwards.
GCATCGCCCGGGCCTTGGACGCCGTATTGACATGCTCGACGGTCAAGCCTTGAGCCGTGAGGCCGGCAACGATGCCGCTGGCGATCAGCTCATCGTCTTCGCAAACCAATACGTGCATGGGAGCTCCCTGAGCAAAAACGCGAGTGAAGCAGGTGAGGATTAAGCGGCAATTATGGCTGTCACCTGGGGTTACGGGAAGCCGAGTCAAGAACAGGTCGTGTCTGCACGGCTGTATCGACTGTTTGAAACAGGTAAACAGCGCGCAACTCCCGCCCCTGCAAACAGCCCATGAAATAAATCCCGACATATAGCCGCTACATTTTAATAACTACCCGAGATAGCCTGAGCAGGCACTAAAAACTACGGCTTCTTTAAAAGGACTTTAATAAACATGCCTGCATTGAATAACTTTGTTGCGGTCGACTGGCGCTCTGGCGCAGATCGCATTTACTTTTTTTTCAAGGATACCGACACCTATTCCCGGTTCAATATCGGCGGCGATGTTCCGAACGGCTATCCCGCCTCTACCGACGGCAGATGGGACACTTTCACGCCTTACATCCAAAACCTGCGCTTCGGCTTCACCACGACGTCTTTGGGTTACAACACGCGCAGCGACGAAGATATCGCCTGGCTGTTCTTTTACTACGGCGATACCCCGGCCGTGTGCAAATACGACCAGGATACAGACAAGGTTTCAGGCATCTACGCGTTAGCCGACACACTCTGGAAACCGATACTTCCCTACTTTGACAAAATCATTGCCGGCACCTGGACAGAGGTTTCCGGCCACCCTTTCCTGTTCAAATTCATTCTGAACGACGGTCATTACCTGAGCTTCAACTACAAGGCAAAAACACTCACCCGCAATGCCTTTGGTCAGAACCGCCTGGGTGCCCTGGCCCCTTACAAGGACCGGATCATCACGGCGGCCCAAAACGATCGAACTTTCGCCGACAGCTATTGGTATATTTTCCTCACCCATAACCAGTATCTTGTTTACAACATACAGGCCGACAAGCTCGCATCCGGCCCGCACACCATCAACGAAAGCAACTGGCCAGGGTTGTTACGCAACTGACCGGGCCGGCAGCGGCATCACAGGGCGCGGTTAATCATCGGTTAATCGCTACCGCCCATTGTGCCCCCACTTGCACAGGGACAAGGCTCCTCTCCATGCGTCATATTTTTCTACTGTTTGCGCTTCTGATCTCAGGCCTGGCCCAGGCGGGAAACAATCCTTTCGAGACAAAACCGGATTTTCTGCCGGTCGATAAAGCGTTCGTTCTCACCTCAGAGCGCCTGGAATCCGGTGAAACCCAGCTGTTCTGGCAGATCACCGACGGCTACTACCTGTATCAGAAACGCCTGAAGTTCGACGGTTTGAGTGCTGCACAACAGCCGACGCTGCCAGAGGGTGAATCCCACAGCGACGAGTTCTTCGGAGAACAACCGGTTTATCGCCAAGGGCTGGAGGTAAAGATCCCGGCGACGGCGACCGGTCAAATCAAGGTCAGCTATCAGGGCTGCGCCGATGCGGGTCTGTGTTACCCGCCGCAAACCCGGGTCATTGATCTGGGCGGTAAAGCGGTCACGCCGGCCAGTGCGCAAGCACCGGATGAAGCCCTGGCCAACAGCCTTCAGCAACGAGCACTGGGCTGGAGCCTGCTGGTATTTTTCGGCCTCGGCCTGCTGCTCGCCTTCACCCCTTGCACATTGCCGATGTTGCCGATTCTGGCGGGGATGATTGTCGGCAGCGGCGCGACGCCACGCCGGGGTTTCGCGCTGGCCGGCAGTTATGTGATCTGCATGGCGCTGGTGTATGCGGCGATGGGTGTGATCGCTGCGCTGCTCGGGGCGAACCTGCAAGCCTGGTTGCAAAACCCGTGGTTGCTGGGTGCGTTTGCCGCAGTGTTTGTGGTGCTGGCATTGCCGATGTTCGGCTTCTTTGAACTGCAATTGCCGGTGGCCTTGCGTGACCGACTGGAACACGCCTCGCGCAGTCGCAGCGGCGGCAGCCTGGTTGGCGCCGGCGTGCTCGGCGCACTGTCCGGTCTGCTGGTCGGCCCGTGCATGACCGCGCCACTCGCCGGTGCGTTGCTGTACATCGCGCAAAGCGGCAACGCCCTGCACGGCGGGCTGATTCTGTTCTCGCTGGGGATCGGCATCGGTGTGCCGTTGATGTTGCTGGTGACCGTAGGTAATCACTTCCTGCCCAAACCCGGCGACTGGATGAACCTGCTCAAGGGCGTGTTTGGTTTCCTGTTCCTCGCCACGGCGTTGCTGATGTTGCGCCCGGTGCTGGACCCGTCGTTATGGCTCGGTCTGTGCGGCGCCTTGTTGTTGATCGCTGCCTACTGCGCGTGGAAGCAGTCCGAAGGCTTCGGCCGTGTCGCTCAGTTGTTCGGCGCCACTGCATTGCTGCTTGGGTTATGGGGCAGTTTGCTGATGATCGGTGCAGCCGGCGGCAGTGACGATCCGTATCAACCGCTGCAGGTTTACAGTGGCGACCGTGTCGCCAGTGCTGCGCCGAATGGTCATGATGCGTTCACCACCATCAAGGAACCGGCAGCACTGCAACGCGAACTGGATGCCGCCAAGGCCCAGGGCCAGTGGGTGCTGCTTGATTACTACGCCGACTGGTGCGTTTCCTGCAAAGTCATGGAAAAGCAGGTGTTCGGCAAGGACAAGGTGATGCAGGCGTTGAGCGACGTACGCCTGCTGCGCCTGGATGTGACCGCCGACAATGCCGCCAGCCGCGAATTACTCGGCCGCTATAAAGTGCCGGGGCCACCGACTTTTGTCTGGATCGGCGCCGACGGCGAAGAGCGCCGCAGCCAGCGCATCACCGGTGAAGTCGATGCCGATACGTTCCTGCAACGCTGGACCATCACCCGAGACGCCAACTAATGCTGACTTTCACCCTCGGCACCTTTGCCATCGCGCTTAACCATTTGCTGCTGATCAGTGCATTGGCACTGGCGACCTTCGTCGGTTGGCGAGTGGCCAAACGCGGTGGCGATAATCCCGAGTCGGCGCTGTTCAGTCTGTTCCTGATTGGCATGCTCGCGGCCCGCATCGCATTTGTCGCGATGTACTGGAGCCACTACCGCGATGATCTGTGGCAGATCGTCGACCTGCGCGATGGCGGTTTTCTCGCCTGGCCGGGAGTCATCGTGTTGCTGCTCGTCGCACTGTATCGCGGCTGGCGTCGCCCGGGGCTGCGTCGGCCACTGGGTTTTGGCGTGGCCAGTGGTTTGCTGTTCTGGGTGATGGCGACACTGTCGTTGAACATCTACGAACAAGGCACGCGGCTGCCAGACATCTCCTTGCGTAACGCCGCCGGGGAAACCATCCAGCTCAGCGACTATAAAGGTGGGCCGCTGGTGATCAACCTGTGGGCCACCTGGTGTCCACCGTGCCGACGCGAGATGCCGGTACTGGAAAACGCCCAGCAGCAACGCCCTGACCTGACGTTCCTGTTCGTCAATCAGGCCGAAAGCATGCAAAGCGTTGCGACGTTTCTCGAAACCCAGGGCCTGAGCCTGACCAACGTGTTGTTCGACCGCAGCGGTCGTTTGGGTCAGGCCGTGGGTTCCATGGCATTGCCGACTACCCTGTTCTATAGCCCCGATGGTCGCCTGTTGGCCAGTCACCTGGGCGAGTTGTCGAACGCCAGTCTGGCTCGCGCAATGGAAAACTTCGACACACCCAATTCAAATCCGAACCCGGCCTCCGCACCGACCACTTCGTCAAGGAAACTGCCATGCCCCGCCTCCGCCACCTGCTGACGCTGACTCTGGGCACTGCCCTGTTGCAACTGCCGTCGGTTCAGGCCGCTGAAGAATTGCCTGCCGCGATCAAGCAGATCGAAGCCAAAGGCGCGAAAATCGTCGGCCAGTTCGATGCTCCCGACGGTTTGCGCGGTTACGCGGCGCAATACCAGAACCGCGGCATGGCGTTGTACCTGACCCCGGACGGTAAGCACGTTCTGCTGGGCAACCTGTACGACGCCGACGGCAAAGACCTGAGCAGCGAACCGTTGCAGAAGCTGGTGTACGCGCCAATGGCCAAGGAAGTCTGGGCCAAGTTCGAGGCGAGCAACTGGATTCAGGACGGCAACAAGGATGCGCCGCGCACGGTGTACCTGTTCAGCGATCCGAACTGCCCGTATTGCAACGTGTTCTGGGAACAGGCCCGCCCGTGGGTCAAGTCCGGCAAAGTGCAATTGCGCCACATCATGGTCGGGATCATCCGCGAAGACAGCCCGGGAAAATCCGCCGCGTTGCTCGCCGCCAAAGACCCGGCCAAAGCGCTGGAAGATCACGAAAAGGCCGGCAAGGGCAGTTCGCTCAAGGCCTTGAAAGACATCCCGGTAGCCGTGCAAACAAAATTGGCGGCGAACATGCAGTTGATGGACGACCTTGAATTGCAGGCCACTCCGGCGATTTTCTACATGGATGACAAGGGTGAGCTGCAACAGCAACAAGGCGCGCCGACGCCGGACAAGTTGGCGAAGATTCTCGGACCTAAATAAGCAAGATCAAAAGATCGCAGCGTGCCGCACATCCTTATAGGAGCTGCGGCACGCTGCGATCTTTTTCTCATCAGCGCCGCGAATCGCGCTCAGCCAAAAACTTCAGCAACGCGTCATTCACAAACTGCGGATTCTCCAGATTGGAGATATGCCCCGCCTCCGGCACCAACACGCACGGACAACCGATCAGCTCGGCCATTTCCTGCGCTTCCGTCGGCGGCCGTGGCTTGTCCTGATCACCGCACAGCACCAGGGTGGTCACGGCGTTCAGTTCGCCCAGACGTGGCAACAAATCATCGCGACCGAAGGTGATGCGGCCCATGGGTACGACGCTTTCGCGCAGACGTTCGGATGAATACCCCGCGAGTTTGGCGCGGAAATCCTGATACAGCGCCGATTGTGGATCGATGCCCGGGCGGAAGAAAATCGGTACAACGATGTCGAGCAACGCGTCGGAAATTTCGCCGCTTTCCTCAATCTGCTTGAACAGCGAGAAGTAGTACTGACGGGTTGGCTCGGGTTCGACGCCGACGTAAGTGTCCATCAGCACCAGACCGTTAAGCCGATGCGGTGCCGACAGCGCAAGACGTACACCCCACATGCCGCCGACCGACAGGCCGACCAAGGTGATCTGGTCGATATCCAGATGATCGAGCAACGCCTGCGCCTGACGCGCGATGTCATCCAGCGATGTGGTGTTTTCCGGCAATCGCCCGGACTCTCCGTGGCCCCAGAGGTCCAACGCAATCACCCGATAGTGCGGCGCCAGCGCGGCGATCTGCGGCGCCCACATGGCCTGATCCCACAGATAGCTGCCCGCCAGCAACACGGCCGGGCCTGTGCCTTGATCAATGTAGTGAAGTGCCTGTCCATCAACCGTGAAAAAAGGCATCGACTAACCCCTCGTTTGCAAAAAGAGAACCGGCAGACTGAGCTGGCACTGCTCGACAGTCAAATGTCTGAAAGCAAAAAGGTCGCAGCCTGCGGCAGCTCCTACAGGGAAACGCATATTTCTCTGTAGGAGCTGCCGCAGGCTGCGATCTTTTGCTGTTAAAGCCCCTCCAGCTCCGCCATCAGATCATTCAACCGATCCACCTTCTCCTCTGTGATTTCACTGGCCGCCAGCCCGTCGATGTACTCGGCCAGTTCCTCCACCGTGCTGCATTCGAACATCGCCCGCAGCGGCACATCGCGTTGCAGGGCTTTCTGTACGCGCGAGGCGATCTGCGTGGCGAGCAACGAGTGACCGCCGAGTTCGAAGAAGTTGTCGCGCACACCAACCTGCTCGATCTTCAGCACCTCGGCCCAGATATCTGCCAGGGTTTGCTCCAGCTCGTTGCGCGGCGCCAGGTAATCCTGGCTCTGCAACTGACCGATTTCCAGTGCCGGCAAGGCCTTGCGATCAAGCTTGCCGTTGGCGTTGAGCGGCAGTTGCGCGAGCCACAGCCAGTGCAGCGGCACCATGTATTCCGGCAGTTCACTGCGCAGGCGTTGTTTGATGCGCTCCAGGCGTTCGCTCGGGTTTAGCGCAGAATCCGCAGCCACGAGATAGCCGACCAGATGCTTGCCGTTGATGCCTTCCTGCACACCGACCGCCGCATCGCGGACTTCCGGTTGTTCGTGCAGACGCGCTTCGATTTCACCCAATTCGATCCGGTAACCGCGAATCTTCACCTGATGGTCGACGCGACCGACGTATTCCAGCACGCCATCGCTACGGCGTCGCGCCAGGTCACCGGTGCGATACAAGCGTTCGCCCGGCGCGCCGAACGGGTTTGGCACAAACACCGGCGCGGTGCGCAGCGGATCGCTGACATAGCCGCGACCGACACCCGTGCCTGCCACGCACAATTCGCCCACTGCGCCCACCGGTACCAACTCCAGCGCGCCATCCAGCAGGTACAACAAGTTGTTATCGGTCGGTGTACCGATCGGCAAATAACTGCCGCGTGTCGACGCCATGTCCACGCGGTAGAACGCCACGTCATCCGAGCATTCCGCCGGGCCGTAAGCATTGACCAGACCAATGTCCGGGTAACGCAGTAGCCACTGGTGCGCCAGTTCCGGCGGCATTGCTTCACCGGTCGGCAGCATCCAGCGCAGACCGTCGAGGCTCAGACGATCCGAGGCGAGCATGCCCTGAATCAGCGACGGCACACTCTCCAGCACGGTAATGCCCTGGGCCTGCACATGCACCAGCAAACCTTGCGGATCGTGAGCGATGGTATTCGGCACGATGTCGACCCGCGCGCCGAACAGCGGCGCGGCGAGGAACTGCCAGACCGAAATATCGAAGCTCTGCGAAGCGGTTTGCGCGATGACATCAGTCGCCGTCAGATTCAGGTACGGCACCTTGCTCAACTGGTTATTGAGCATGCCGCGCTGCTCGACCATCACGCCTTTCGGCAGGCCGGTGGAGCCTGAGGTATAGATCACATAAGCGAGGTTGTCCGGACCACTGTGAATGCCAGGGTTTTGCACCGATGTCGCCAGCGCTTGCACCTCTTCCCACACCAGCAAGCGTGGACGATTGGCACAGCTGAACTCGTCGAGCAAAGTCTGCGCCTGTTCACGGCACGCTTCGCTGCACACCATTACGGGCGTGCGGCTCAGCTCAATGATCCGTTGCAGGCGCTGACTCGGCAGACCCGGATCCAGCGGCAGGTAACCCGCGCCAGCCTTGAAGCTGCCGATGATCATGCCGAGCAGATCGAGATTACGCTCGGCCAGCAACGCCACCGGTTGATCCATTTGCACCCCGGCTGCGACCAAAGCATGGCCGAGACGGTTGGCATTGCGGTTCAGCTGCGCATAGTTCAATTGCTGATCGAGGCAACTGGCGGCAATGCGCTCCGGATGCGCCGCAACTTGCGCTTCGAACAGCGAAACGTAGCTCTGCTCCAACGGATAGTCGTGGGCGCTCTGGTTGCATCGGTGGAGCAGAAAGTCCTGCTCCTCACTGCCCAGTATCGGCAGATCGGCCATGTCGCCATGGAAACCGTCGACCAGCGCCAGCAGCAGACGCTTGAACTCGCCGAGCATGCGTTCGACCGTCGACTCGTCGAAGTAACGCTGGTCATACGACAGGTGCAGCCCAAGGTCATCGCCCGGGTAGCACACCGCCGTCAGCGGGAAGTTGGTGTGGGTCCGGCCCGAATCCGAGGTCGCGTTGAGGCTCTGCGCGCGGTCCAGTACCGAGACTTCTACCGGCGCGTTTTCGAACACAAACAGGCTGTCGAACAGCGGCTGGCCTTTCGGCAATTCGCTCTGTTCCTGAATGCTCACCAGCGGCAGGTATTCGTACTCGCGCAGTTGCATGTTGCTGTCGAGCAACCCGCTCAGCCATTGCCGCACGCTGGTGCGCTGATCGTCCGCCGGCATCTGCACTCGCAGCGCGATACTGTTGATGAACAGGCCGACAGTGCGTTGCATTTCCGGCATGTCCACCGGACGCCCGGCAACGGTCACACCGAACAGCACGTCGCGATCACCGCTCATGCGCCGCAGCACCAGCGCCCACGCCGCTTGGGCGAAGGTGTTGATCGTCAATTGATGAGCCTGAGCCAGTTCACGCAGTCGAACGCCATCCGCAACATTGAGGCGGGTGTAGCGGTCACCGACGACCATGCCGCCGCTTTCGCCGGCATGTTCACGCAGGAATGGTCGGTCGCTCGGGATCGGCGTGGTGCGTTCAAACCCTTGCAGGTTCTGCTGCCACCACTGGCGCGCCTCCGCCAGGCTCTGACGTTGCAGCCAGCCGATGTAATCGCGATAACGCGGCGGCACGCTCAGTTGAGCTTCGCGACCTTCGCCAAGCGCGGTGTAAATCTCGAAGAAATCGTTCATCAGCAGCGAACGGCACCAGGCATCGATGAGGATGTGGTGGTTGCTCATCATGAACCAGTAGCGCGCCGCGCCGACCTTGATCAGACGCAGGTGGAACGGTGCCTGGCTGAGCAGATCGAACCCGGCCTCGCGCTCGCTTTTGAGCAGCGCTTGCAGCTTGGGTTCCTGCTCGGCGTCGCTGATGGCGCTCCAATCCAGATACTCGATTGGCGTGCGACCCGGCGTGTGAATCACTTGCAGCATATCTTCGCCAACGTTCCAGCAGAACGAGGCACGCAACGCTTCGTGACGACCGACCACGGCTTGCCACGCTTGAGCGAAACGCTCGGGGTCGAGTTCGCTGTTGATGCGATAGCGATCCTGCATGTAGTACAGACCGGTGCCAGGTTCGAGCAGCGTGTGCAGCAACATGCCTTCCTGCATCGGCGTCAGCGGATAGACGTCTTCGATGTGCGCGGCCGGCACTGGCAACGCATCGAGTTGCGCCTGGGTCAGTTTCGCCAGCGGGAAGTCCGACGGCGTCAGGCCACCGGCCTCGTTTTGCAGGCAATGCTCGATCAGGCTTTGCAATTCGCCCAGGTAGGCGTCGGCCAGATCATTGATGGTCTGCGCTTCGTAACGCTCGGCGCTGAAGGTCCAGCGCAGCAGCAACTCACCGCCGTAGACCTGACTGTCGACGCTCAACTCGTTCGGCAACGGCGCCTGCGGATCGTGGGCCGCGCCGACCGGCTCGTCCAACGGACGGAACAGCGCTTCGCTGCCGAAACTCTGGTCGAACTGGCCGAGGTAGTTGAAGGTGATCGGCGCATTCGGCAGCGCGGCCATGCTGCGTTGGCTGAGGTCATCAGCCAGATAACGCAGCACGCCATAACCCAGGCCTTTGTGCGGCACGGCGCGCAACTGCTCCTTGATCGCCTTGATCGAAGCGCCCTGCCCGGCGGCCTCTTCGATGTTGTGCGGGGTCAGGCGCAATGGATAGGCGCTGGTGAACCAGCCGACGGTACGGGTCAGGTCGATCTCGTCGAACAGGGTTTCGCGGCCGTGGCCTTCGAGTTGAATCAGCGCCGACGGTTGGCCGCTCCAGCGGCACAGCACACGGGCCAACGCGGTCAGCAGCAGGTCGTTGACCTGCGTGCGATAAGCACTCGGCGCCTGTTGCAACAATTGTTGGGTGCGCTCGGCATCGAGACGCACGCTGACGGTTTGCGCATGGCGATTCTGCTGGCGGCCCTGCGGATTTTCACACGGCAGATCGGCGCTCGGGCCGGCCAGTTGGGTCTGCCACCAGTTCAGTTCTTCGCGCAGTGATTCGCTACCGGCGTAAGCCTGCAGCCGTGCCGTCCAGTCCTTGAAGGCACTGGTTTTCGCCGGCAGTTTCACCGACTGCCCGGCGTCGAGTTGGCGATACACGGTTTGCAGATCGTCGAGCAAAACGCGCCACGACACGCCGTCGACCACCAAGTGATGAATCGCAATGAACAGGCGTTGCTGACCGTGCGGGCCATCGACCAACAGGGCACGCAGCAGCGGACCGTGCTCCAGATCAAGACTGCGCTGAGCATCGGCGAACAGCGCCTCGCACGTGTCCATCGAGGCGACGCGTACGGGTGACAAAACAACGGCATCCGCGACCGGTTGATGTGTCGCTTGCCACTGACCGCCCACCTCGGTGAAGCGCAGACGCAGGGCGTCGTGCTGCTCGATCACCGCCCGTAGCGCTTGCTCCAGAAGCTGCGGCGCCAACGCCACAGTGGGTTCCAGCAACAACGCCTGGTTCCAGTGCTGACGCTCAGGAATATCGGTGTCGAAGAACCAGTGCTGAATTGGCGTCAGTCGCGACTCACCAGCCACCAGACCTTGCTCGGCTTTCACCAACTCGGTGCGGCTGGCCACTGCGGCGAGAGTTTGCACGGTCTGATGCTGGAACAGGTCACGCGGACTGAAATGAATGCCCTGCTGACGCGCGCGGCTGACCACTTGAATCGGCAGAATCGAATCGCCACCCAGCTCGAAGAAGTTGTCGTTGAGGCCAACCTGTTCGACGTTAAGCACTTCGCACCAGATCTGCGCCAGGGTTTGTTCGAGCTCGTTGCTCGGCGCCACGTAGTCCTGACGATTCAGTTCGGGATCTGGCGCCGGCAGTGCGCGGCGATCCAGTTTGCCGTTGGCGGTCAGCGGCATGTTCGCCAGCAAAATCAGGTGGGTCGGCACCATGTAATCCGGCAGTTGCGCCTTGAGGTGCGCCTTCAGTGCTTCGCGCAGTTCAGACTGTTCGGCTTCGCTTTGCTCGGCAGGCTCGGTGACAAGGTAGCCAACCAGTTGCTTGCCGCTCGGCGCATCCAGCGCCAACACCACCGCTTCGCGGATCGCATCGTGATCAAGCAAGCGCGCTTCGATTTCGCCGAGTTCGATACGGAACCCACGGATTTTCACCTGATGGTCGATCCGTCCCAGGTACTCGACCAGACCGTCGGCACGCTGGCGCACCAGGTCGCCAGTGCGATACATGCGTCCGCCATCAGCGGCAAACGGGTCAGCGACAAAACGTTCGGCCGTGATACCCGGACGGTCGTGATAAGCCTGCGCCAGACCGGCGCCGCCGACAAACAATTCACCGGTCGCGCCTTGCGGCACCAGCGCCAGATCGGCATCGAGAATGTACGCCACGCGAGCGCCGATCACGCTGCCGATCGGCACACTGCCGGCGCCCTCTTCGAGCACGTCCGGGGCCAGGCTGGCCAGCGGCATGACCACGGTTTCGGTCGGGCCATAGGCGTTGAAAAACAGGCTCGGCTTGAACGCCGCACGAATGCGTTGCAGGTGTTCGCCGGTCAGCGCTTCGCCACCGGTGATGATCATCCGCACCGGCAGAATGTCGTTTTGCGTGGCCAGGAACTGCGCCAACTGGCTGCCGTAGCTCGGGGTGAAACCCAGGACGTTGATGCGATGGGTGCGGATCAGCCCGCAGATTTCCTCGGCATCCCACTGACCTTGCGCCCGCAACACAACCTGCGCGCCGCTGAGCAGCGGCACCAGCAAGCGCTCGGTCGCAGCGTCGAAGTTGATCGAATAGAAGTGCAACTCGCAGTCGTCAGGGCGCATGCCGAAACGCTCGATGACGGCCTGGCAATGCATGGCGATTTCGCCGTGGGACACCACCACGCCTTTCGGTTTACCGGTCGAGCCCGAGGTGTAAATCAGGTAGGCCTGATGCTGCGGCAGGCTGATAAATGGCAGTTCTGTGGACGGATACTCGGCCAGTGCGGCGCTGTCCTCTTCCAGGCACCAACTCGCCACGCTCGACGGTAGCTCGCCGAGCGCGTTGAACATCGCGCGATCACTGAGCAGCAGACCGATGCGGCTGTCTTCAATCATGTAATGCAGGCGATCGAGCGGGTATTCCGGGTCGAGCGGCACATAGGCGCCGCCGGCCTTGAGGATCGCCAGCAGGCCGATGACCATCTCCAGCGAACGTTCAAGCGCCAGACCAACGCGCACTTGCGGGCCAACCCCGCGCTCACGCAGGGCCCAGGCCAGACGATTGGCGCGGGCGTCGAGTTCGGCGTAGCTCAAGGTCTGGCCGGCAAAGGTCAGGGCTGGCGCATTTTTGCGCAGCAGCGCTTGCTCGGCAAACAGGTGATGAATGCACTGATCGAGACGATGCTCGCCCGGCTCGACGCCGAGGCTGTCGAGCAGTCGCTGTTGCTCCGGCGCGCTCAGCAGCGGCAGTTCGCTGAGGCGTTGTTGTGGGTCGGCGATCAGCGCTTGCAGCAGGTTGCGCCAATGTCCGGCCATGCGCGCAATGGTCGGCTCATCGAACAGATCAGTGCTGTACGTCAGGCAGCAGCCCAGGCGATGGTCGAGGTCGGTGACCTCCAGGTTGAGATCGAACTTGGTCGCCCGCGCATCGTTGGCCAGGTACTCGACGGTCATGCCGGCGAGCATACGGCTCTGCTGGAATTCCCAGCGCTGCACGTTGCACATCACCTGAAACAGCGGGTTGTAAGCGGCGCTGCGCGGTGGCTGCAAGGCTTCAACCAGATGATCGAACGGCAGATCCTGATGGGACTGCCCTTCGATGACGGTGTGGCGCACCTGCTCGAACAATTCGCCGACCGACATCTGCCCGTCGAGCTGGCAACGCAGCACCTGAGTGTTGAGGAACGCGCCGATCAGCCCTTCGCTTTCCGGGCGGATACGGTTGGCCACCGGCGCGCCGATGCGCAGATCGGTCTGGCCGCTATAGCGGTAAAGCAGCGTGGCGAGTGCGGCGGTCATGGTCATGAACAGGGTCAGGCCGTTTTGCGCATTGAACGCCCGGACCCGCGCAGCGAGGTCATCACTGAGATCGAAACGGAACAGTTCACCCTGATGGCTCTGCACCGGTGGACGCGGACGGTCGCCCGGCAGTTCCAGCAGCGGATGTTCGCGGCCCAGTTGCGCGGTCCAGTAGTCGAGTTGACGCTGACGCTCGCCGGACTCCAGCCAGTTGCGCTGCCAGACGCTGTAGTCGAGGTACTGCACCGGCAACGGCTCCAGCGGCGAATCGCGATCATCGACGAACGCTTCGTACAACGCGCTGAGTTCACGGGCAAAAATGTCCATTGCCCAGCCTTCGGTGACGATGTGGTGCAAGGTCAGGACGAAGTAATGCTCATGCTCGGCAGTCTTGACCAGACAGGCGCGCAGCAGCGGACCGGTTTCCAGATCAAACGGCAGATGCGCTTCTGCGTCGGCCAGTTGCTGGACTTTTTGCTCACGCAGGTCAGCCGCGAGTTTCGAGAAATCTTTCCAGCCCATCCGCACGCCAGTCTCGGCATGCACCTGCTGACGGGCCACGCCGTCGACACTCGGGAACGTCGTGCGCAGGGTTTCGTGACGCAGGATCAGCGCTTGCAACGCCGCCTCGAAATGTTCGACATGCAACACGCCACGCAGGCGCGCCATGCCGCCAACGTTGTACGCCGGGCTGTCCGGCTCCATCTGCCAGAGGAACCACATGCGCTGCTGGGAGTACGACAACGGCACTGGCTGGCTGCGGTCGACTTTTTCGATCGGCGGCTGTTGGTTGGTGCGACCGCTGACCTGGATCTGGCGAATCTGTTCGGCGAAATCACCGAGTTCACTGTGTTCAAACAAGGCGCGCAACGGCAATTCGACGTCGCAGGCCTGGCGGGAGCGGGAGATGATTTGCGTGGCCAGCAGCGAATGACCGCCGAGGGCAAAGAAATCGTCGCGCAGGCCGATTTGCGCCAGGCCCAGCACTTCGCGCCAGATCGCGGCGATCTGTTGCTCCAGTTCAGTGACCGGTTCGACATGCTCACGCACTTGCCATTGCGGCTCGGGCAAGGCGCGGCGGTCGAGTTTGCCGCTCGGGCTCAGCGGCATTGCGTCGAGGCGCATCAGTTGCGCCGGGACCATGTACTCAGGGAGTTCGGTGGCCAGTGCGGTTTTCAGTCGGGCGATTTGCGCGTCCCCGTCTGCGCTGGCATCGGTCGCCGTGAAGTAGCCGATCAGTTGCGCGCCGGCAGCGGTTTCACGCACCAGCACCACGGCTTGGGCGACACCGTCCTGCGCGAGAAGACGTGCTTGGATTTCTTCCGGTTCGACGCGAAAGCCACGCAGTTTGACCTGTTGATCGAGACGGCCGAGGTATTCGATCACGCCATCGTCAGTCCAGCGTGCACGGTCACCGGTGCGGTACAGGCGAGCACCCTGCTCGCCCAATGGATCGACCACAAAACGTTCGGCGGTCAGCGCCGGGCGACCGAGATAACCACGCGCCAGACCGATACCGCTGATGCACAGCTCACCGGGAACGCCCGCAGGTACAGGATTGAGGTCAGCGTCGAGCACGCGACAAATCACGTTGCCCAGCGGTCGGCCAATGGGCGAGCGCTCGCCATCAGCGGCAGTGCAATGCCAGTGGGTGACGTTGATCGCGGTTTCAGTCGGGCCATAGCGGTTGTGCAGTTGCACTGCCGGCAGTTGCGCCAGCACGCGGTTGCGCAACTCGGCTGGCAACGCTTCGCCTCCGGAGAACACCCGGCGCAGGCTGGTGCATTCGGCGCTGAGCGGCTCGTCGATGAACAGCGAAAGCAGCGGCGGCACGAAGTGCAGCGTGGTCACGCCATATTCCTGCACAAGCCGGGCGATGCGATGCGGATCACGGTGCTCACCCGGTGCAGTAATCAGCAGGCGCGCACCCGTGATCAGCGGCCAGAAGCATTCCCACACCGACACGTCAAAACTGATCGGTGCTTTTTGCATCAGCACGTCGGTTTCGTTGAGGCGATAAGTGTTCTGCATCCATTGCAGACGTTCAGCCAGTGCCGCGTGGGTGTTGCCGACGCCTTTCGGTTGACCGGTGGAGCCGGAGGTATAAATCACGTAGGCGAGGTTGTCGCCGTGCAGGTGCAGACCCGGGGCCTGGCTTGGCCAGTTTTCCAGATGCAGGGCATCCATGGCGATGACGCTGACGCCTTCGCGGGCCGGCAAGCGATCGAGCAATTCGGTCTGCGTCAGCAGCAAATCGACGCCGCTGTCGCTGAGCATGTAGGCCAGACGCTCGGCCGGATAATCCGGATCGAGCGGGACATAAGCGCCGCCCGCCTTGATGATCGCCAACAGGCCGATCAGCAGCTGCGGCGAACGCTCGGCCGCGATGGCCACGCAGACATCCGGACCGACACCTTTGTCGCGCAGGTAGTGCGCCAGTCGATTGGATTGAGCATGTAGCTCGGCGAAATCGAGACTGCCGCCCTCCCACACCAGCGCGGTGCTTTGCGGAGTCAGGCGCAGTTGTTCGTTGAGCAATTCCGGCAGCCATTGCTCAGCCTTGGCGCACGGGGCGCTGCTCCAGTCTGATTGCTGGTCGCTTTCGCTGGCAGTCAACAGTTGCAGATCGCCGATGGCGTGGTGCGGACGCTCGCAGACATCGCGCAGAAGATTGCTGAAATGCTCAGCCAGACGCTCGATGGTCGCGGCGTCGAACAGCTCATCGGCATAGTCGAAGGACAAGGTCAGGCGACCGTTGCGGTCTTCTTCACTGTGCAATTGCAGATCGAACTTGGCTTCGCGACTGTGCCACGGCAACTCTTCGGCGAGCAGACCGGGCAGGCGTTTGAGTGCGCTGAGGTCACGTTGCTGATGGTTGAACATGACCTGGAACAAACCTTGTTCGCGGGCCTGCGGGAAGGCTTCGAGCAGTTGTTCAAACGGCAGGTCCTGATGGGCTTGTGCGCCGAGTGCAGCCTCGCGGGTTTGCGCCAGCAACTCGGTGAACGACCGGCGTGATTCAACGTCGGCGCGCAGCACCTGAGTGTTGATGAAGAAGCCGATCAGGCCTTGGGTTTCCAGCCGTGGACGGTTGGCATTGGGTACGCCAATGCGAATATCGCGTTGACCGCTGTAACGGTGCAGCAAGCTCTGGAATGCCGCGAGCAAGAGCATGAACGGTGTGGCATCGTGCGCGTGGGCAGTCTGCCGAATGGCTTCGCTCAGGCTGACGCTCAGACGTACGCTGTGGCGCGCGGCACTGCGAATGCGCTGCGCCGAACGCGGATGATCGGTGGCCAGTTCCAGCGTCGGATGCTCATCGCCCAACTGCGCTTTCCAGTAGGCCAGTTGCCGCTCGCCCTCGCCTTGCGTCAGCCATTGGCGCTGCCAGCTGCCGTAGTCGGCGTACTGGGTTGGCAATGGCGCGAGCTCGGTGCGCTGGCCTTGGGAAGCGGCGGCGTACAGGCGCGCGAATTCATCGATCAACACGTTCAGCGACCAGCCGTCAGCGATGATGTGGTGCAACGTCACCAGCAACTGGTGATCTTCGTCATCAAGGCGAATCAGCGTCACCCAGAGTAGCGGGCCTTTTTCCAGATCGAACTGGGTACGCGCTTCGTCCTCGCGGATTTGCTCAGCGCGTGCTTCACGCTCCCGGGTTGGCAAGTCGCTGATGTCGATCAGTTGCAGGTTGAATTCAGCCGCAGCATCGACTTGTTGCAGCGCCACGCCGTCGCGTTCGAAGAAGCGCGTGCGCAGGGATTCGTGGCGTTCGATCAGTTGCTGGAAGCTTGCGCGCAGGGCGTCTTCATCGAGTTCACCGCGCAGCCGCAGCGCCCCCGGAATGTTGTAAGCGCTGCTGTGCGGATCGAGTTGCCAGGTGATCCACAAGCGATTTTGCGCCAGCGATTGTGGCATTGCCTCCGTGCGCGAAAGGGAAGTGATTTCGCCTTGAACGCTACCGCCATCCTTTTGTTGCCGGGCCACGGCAGCGGCGAACGCGGACAACGTCGGCGCTTCGAAAAGCACACGCAGGCTCAGCGCCAGACCGAGCTCTTCGCGCACTCGGGCAATTACTTGCGTGGCAGCAATCGAGTTGCCGCCGAGCAGGAAAAAGTGATCGTCGGCATTGACCTGTTTGACGTTCAGTTGCGCAGCCCAGATCTTGCCGATCAGGGCTTCGAGCTCGGAAGCTTGCAGGGTCGATTCGGCACCTTGCGCTTCATCTGACGGGAACACCGCATAGCTGTCGAGGCTGCCATCGGCCAGACGACTGCGGCAAGCCGAACGCTGCAATTTGCCGCTGGAGGTTTTCGGCAATGCGCCCGGATTGAGCAGCACCACCACGCTCGGTGCTTGCTGACAAGCCTCGGCCACCGCTTGGCGGATAGCTTTGATCAGCGCTTCTGGCGGCAGAATTTTCTGCACGCTGCGGCTGATTTCCGCTGCGATCCCGATGCCTTCTTCGCCGTCCTGAGTCACCGCGAACGCCGCGACCCGGCCCTTGCGCACCACTTCCACTTCGCTCTCGACCGTCTTCTCGATGTCCTGCGGATAGAGGTTATGGCCGCGCACGATCAACATGTCTTTCAGGCGACCGGTGATGAACAGTTCGCCGTCACGCATGAAACCCAGGTCACCGGTGCGCAGCCACGTGCGGCCGGCGTGCTGGACGAAAGTCCTGGCGCTGGCCTCGGGGTTGCGCCAGTAACCGTGCGCGATGCTCGGGCCGGCCGCCCAGACTTCGCCGACGGCATTGTCGGCGAGTTCTTCAAGACGGGCTGGCTCGACGATCAGCACCGCGTGCTCTGGCTGGCTGATGCCGCAACTCATGATCGCGCTGCCATCGCCCGGCTCTGCACGGTTTTGCGCCAACGCCTGATCGTCCACGCGCAGCGCAGGAATACCCTTGCCCCGCGGCGTGCCGGCGACGAACAGCGTGGCCTCTGCCAGACCGTACGAAGCCATGAAACTGTCGGCACTGAAACCACACGCCGCGAATTTTTCGGCGAAGCGTTCGTTGGTGTCGAGACGGATCGGCTCGGAGCCGGAATAGGCCACGCGCCAGCGACTGAGGTCGAGACGTTCAAGCGCCGATTCACTGACCCGCTCGCTGCACAAGCGATAGGCGAAATCCGGTCCGCCGCTGATGGTGCCACCGTATTGGCTGATCGCTTCGAGCCAGCGCAGTGGCCGGCCGAGGAAGTACGCCGGCGACATGAGGATGCACGGCACGCCACTGAAAATCGGCTGCAACAGACCGCCGATCAAACCCATGTCGTGGTACAGCGGCAGCCAGCTGACGATGACGTCATCGGGGTTCACGTCGATGCCGAAACCGTGGCGAATCAGCAGCTCGTTGGCGACCAGATTGCCGTGGCTGACCTGCACGCCTTTGGGCAGCGCGGTCGAGCCGGAGGTGTATTGCAGGAAAGCGATGTGATCGGCCGGCAGCGTCGGTTCAACCCAGCGCTCGGCCAAAGCGCTGTCGAGGGTATCGACGCACAACAGCGGCGGTGCGCCTTCGATCTGTTGCAAGGCATCGCGCAAGTCGGCGCTGGTCAGCAGCAGGCGCGGTTCGGCGTCGCCAATGATCGACAGCAGGCGCTCTTGATGATGACGGCGGGCCGATTCCGGTGGATAGGCCGGCACCGCGATCACCCCGGCATACAGGCAACCAAAGAACGCCGCAACGTAATCCGGGCCGCTAGGAAACAGCAGCACCGCACGATCAGCAAACTCGGTCTCGGCCTGCAACGCAGCGGCAATGGTGCGCGCGCGTTGGTCCAGTTCGCGATAGCTGAGAACCACAGCCTGCTCTTCGTTTTCGGCAAGAAAACGCAAGGCCAGCCGATCCGGCGTCAGGGCCGCGCGGCGCTGGAGGGCTTGGACCAGGGTGCTGGGGAGTTCGAACGCGTCGGTCATGAGGTTTCCTGCCTGAATTCGGCTTGCTAGTGGAATCGGGTTGCTGCGACACGCCCTTCCAGGGCATGCAGGACGCGGTCTACGCCGACCGCGCAAGGCATGGGAATGCTGTCTGGCCGGGAGTCTTTATCCGGAACCATTCACCAATGAGAACGGATGACGTCTGGAAATAATTAGTCGGCAGACGGGATCGCTAATGGGGGCGGGGTGCGGCGGCGTGTCGCAGTTCTCAGATCACAATAATTCAATGGATTGTTTCTCTTTCTCATTTGACAATCATTATCATTCAACATAATTTGTCGCTCGATGTGTAGGGCGGCCCCGCCCCCGGGCGCCCCACTAACCTATTGGCAGTAAGGTGATTTCCATGACGGAACAAGTATCCACAAGCAGGTGCGATTCACCGCTACTTCAGGCATTCGTCGACAATCGACTGATTCTGGTCAAGATTGCAGCACGCATTACCGGCTGTCGTTCGCGCGCCGAAGACGTGGTCCAGGATGCGTTTTTCCGACTGCAGTCGGCACCGCCGATCACCTCGTCGATCAAGGCGCAATTGAGTTATCTGTTCCAGATCGTGCGCAACCTTGCGATCGATCACTACCGCAAACAGGCGCTGGAGCAGAAGTACTCCGGCCCTGAAGAGGAAGGGTTGAACGTGGTCATTCAAGGTGCTTCGCCGGAAATCTCGCACATCAACTTCTCGACCCTGGAAAACATCGCCGATGCGCTGACCGAGCTGCCGAGTCGTACGCGCTATGCGTTCGAGATGTATCGCCTGCACGGTGTGCCGCAGAAGGACATCGCCAAGGAGCTCGGCGTATCGCCGACCCTGGTCAACTTCATGATTCGTGATGCGCTGGTGCACTGCCGCAAGGTGTCGGGCAATCGCCGTGATTCGGTGGCTGTGGGTCGTCGTTAAGACCGCGTCGTCCGCACAAAAAAGATCGCAGCCTTGGGCAGCTCCCACACGGTTAACGCGAAACCCGTGCAGGCGCTGCCCAAGGCTGCGATCTTTTGCTTTACGGCAATATCAAGCCAACGTGCACCGATCAAAAAACCGCTCACGCCCCAACATCATCAGCGCTGCACGTTTGTGCGGGAAGTCGAATTGTTTTTCGCAGTGAAAGCATTGGTTTTGCATGTAGCCGATCATCTTCGCGTTGTCGGCACGCGGCTCGGCGACGACCCGTTGAGTCCGTGGTTCGTCGAGAAACAGGTAATGCACCAGTGCCGACAACCAACTCGCCACTTTGTGCGGGCCACGGTGCTCCTCCTCCCCCACCAGCATGTGAATGCCACGGTCGTAATTGTCGGAATCGTAGAACGGCGCGATGCGATCTTCCTTGGCCCAATAGGCTTCGAAATAGGCAAATGGCTGATCGTCGAAACAGCCGATCAGGGTCAGCGTGTGCGGATCGGCGTCGAGTTTGCTCAGGTATTCGCGATGCTGCTCGAGACTGCCTTGCTCTTCCCAGAAACTGGCGACTCGCGGGTTGTTCTGCCAGCGATTGAAGCGCTGCAGGTCTGCTTCGATCTCGACCGTGCGCAGAGAAATCCAGGCACCAAGGCGCGCATCAAAACGCCGATAGACTTCACCGCGAGGCTTCACCGGCCGCAGCGGGTGGCGCTTGCCCTGGCTGATCATCATTTGTTGCGGATAACAGCCAGTCAGCGATGTGCCGAGCCACGGTTGCGGCAGTTGCCAGAATAGCGTGCGCTCGCAGCGGTATTCGCCGGCCACTTCAGTGCTCACCAACAGACCACTGAGCAAGGCTGCGGTTGGCGGCTGGTCGAGTTGCCAGGTCAATTGCTGGCACGCCGGGTCTCGAGCAAATAACCAATAACAGGCTGCCCACAGGGCTTGCCCGGGCGGCAAGGCGAAACGCTCGTCGATCTGGATCGGCCCTTTGGCCTCGCGATCAAGGCGCAAGCGAATCAGCGGTTGCCCGTCCAGGCTCAGGCTCAAACGGCTTTCGGTTGCATCGGCTACCAACTGGCTGCCCGAAGGCAGGGCCAGGGCAGTCAGGTCATTCAGGTTGGACATGGGTCGGGCTCACGATAATCGTCGACAGTTCAACGATGTGACGTGACTCGAGGGTAAAAAATTAAGCTCATTTGCAAAAAATACTTAAGCTTCCTTCTTTGAGGATATTTCCTTCAAGCGGATACGGGTCACGTCGTAATCATTTCCGCCGACAGAATTAACATGACTTACCAGTCGCAGTTGCACATTGCTGGAGTTGGCAATGAAGGTGTTACCCACGGTTATCCATGTTCGCGACAGAAGGCGCATCGGCTCCACAATGATCGAATCATTACTTTCCAGCGAGAGTGTGGGTGCCGGATTGGCCGGACTGTTTCTCCGAAGTTCCAGAGTAAATTCATAACGACGGCCCGGCACCAGATACTCATATTCCTTGATCAGATGGATGCCGTTGTTTGGACTCGTATACCCCCAATTC
Organism: Pseudomonas sp. MF6776; assembly: GCF_016613125.1. NCBI lineage: Bacteria > Pseudomonadati > Pseudomonadota > Gammaproteobacteria > Pseudomonadales > Pseudomonadaceae > Pseudomonas > Pseudomonas sp. MF6776. The sequence continues at coordinate 705 of NZ_JAENSQ010000038.1, read as the reverse complement.
CATAGATAGTCCCCAGTTGCATCACTCTTCACAATGAGATCCAACGGATTCGCTGCGCCAGGTCCTTTCTTCCACCTGTTCCATCCCGTCTCGCCGAAATCTGTGTAGTCATTGAGTAACTGATACGGAAGGTTACGAATATTATGAGTCGTACGCGGAAGTTCCTGGGCAGCTTTAATATCTGATTGACCGTCATACGCGAGATAGCATTCGATCGTCAAAGCTGAATAATCATCCAGGGAGAACAGCCATCCGCGTGGAATAGTCAGCCGGATACCATTGAGATGGCATTCCTCAATCACTGCCGCCTCCAAAAGCCACAGCAATGTCTGGGATGGGTAATCACGTTGGCCCACAGCACGAACCCAGATCTTCTGACCCACGGCAAAAAAAGGTGGGCGGGCTAATGTGACTTCGGGGTCATGAGGGAAACCTGGCAGATACAGCCGTTCAACCCCATCGACAACAGTTACATCTGGAAGAACCGGGCCAGGTAGATCAGACCTATCCAGATATTGCACCTGGAGTTCAAGCCTCTGTGATTCCCATGAGGCATTGCCTCGAAAAACCTTATACCAGGCGGCGGCGAAAACTGAGTGCAACACCTGACCTTTCCGGTACGGTGCTGTCCCTATGTCTTATTCCGAACTCAGCGTTGAAGAGCGCGCCACCATTCAAATCGGTCATGCCCAAGGTTTCAGCCTG
>NZ_JAENSQ010000037.1:0-43463 GCF_016613125.1 Pseudomonas sp. MF6776 | reverse complement strand
CTGAGTCAGCTGCCGGTAATGCGTAGTCATCTGCGCTTGAATCCTTCGGTGTGAGAGCCTGGATTCTACCGGTGGCTGGCTCTCTGCCTCTCGTTTCAAGCGTTGCGCTTATTCTATGAATTCAGGGTTGAATCCCGACTCGAAGCACACATCTGTCACCGGTTTATCACCATCGGCCAACAGCTCGCAGGATTTGCTGATGCGCAAGCGATTGACGAACTCGATGAAAGTGCGCCCGGTCGCCTGTTTGAATACGCGGCTGAAGTAGGTCGGTGTCATGCCCAGATGCTCGGCGACTTCTTCGAGCGAAATGTCCCGGGCGTAGTGGCTGAAGATGTAATCGACCGCGCGGTTGGTGCGATCGATATTGTGCTCGTCCGCCAGTTGCGGCGTGGTGGCGCCGGACAATAACTGGAAATCATCGCTGGCCGCGAGCAACTCCATGAGGATGAAAAAGTGCCCAAGCCGAGTGATGCCGCTGCTGTCGGCGATTCGTTGCATCAACGTCATGGCCTGGCGGATCGTGCGTTTGCAGCGGAACTCGATGCCGTACTGAGCACGCTCCAACAATGGCGCAAGCGTCTTCAATTCGGCGAACACCTGGTGGCCGCTCTCGAACAACTCATCAGTGAAATTGACCAGCATGTCGCGCTTTTCGACGATTTCGTCTTCGGCCACCTGGCTGATCCAGTTGTGCGGCAGATTGGGCCCGGTGAGAAATAGCGATTCCGGATAGAAGTTGCCGATGTAGTCGCCGATGAACACCTTGCCCGAACTGGCAACGATCAGGTGCAGTTCGTATTCCTTGTGAAAATGCCAACGCACCAACGGGCAGGGAAAACCATGCTGGCGGTAGATGATGGACAGCCCATTGTGGTCATCCATCAACTCGTAAGAGGGGTCGGTCACGCGTGCGGTGCGGGTCATGGCTGGGCGCTTTTTTTGTTATCGCCTGGCGATCATGCCTCTTTCAGGGCGCAGGGTGCCAGCCCGATACCTCAATAGGCTGGCTGATCAACCCTGAAGAGCCTTTTTGCTCGCCTTCTTGAGATTTGCCAGATAACAGAAATAGACGATCTTGGAGCTTTTAATAAAGTCGAAGTTGATGATGCTGCATTTTTCCGCCCAATCACTTTTTGCCGGGTCGAACCATTCGTCGAGGTCTTTCAGCATTCTGACTGGGCCACCCGCGTCATAGACGGCAGCCGACAGCGACCACGGCGCCCGTTGTCCGGGAGGATTGGCCAGAACTTCAGTGATATAAAGTTTTAAACGCGAGTGAGAGAAAGTATCTTCAAAAATTTTTGAAGCGTCGCTGCCGGCCCATCGATGCGGGGTTTCAGATGCGAAGATTTTTCTATCAAGACTGCTGTTATAAGGCGCGGTGACCAGGACTCGCTGAGGCCGGCTGATTGCCTTTAATTGTCCCAGCGTCAGGTTCATGTTTTCTGTCGGTATGATGTGTTCTCCAAGGTGCTCCTTCATCATGTCGCTGAAGTAGCCGAAGTCGAACCTTTCGTCACCATGTTCGAGTTTGTGAAAGTCCAGAATGATGAACTCGTTAAAGCTTCGTTCGAGAAAAGCTTTAATGTCGCGAATAAGATCAGCCAGTGTGCGCGAAGACCGGGCTCCGTTATGTACGAAACGAAATTTCTCAAGTCCGCTCGCTTTGGCGTTATAGACCAGGCGTACATCAAGCGCCCGGGCGCCGCGATTTAGCTGGCTGTAGAAGGGCACGTCCTGACAAGCGAACCAATTACGCGTGAATACACTGGAGTAAGAGGCCTCCAGGTCGCAGCCCGCATTGTGCGTACCGGGCAATGTCATTTCTTTAAGCGATAGATTGTCGCATTCAGGGGTCGCTCTCATCCACTCGTGAGCGGGGAAATATTTAAAACTAATCGGTGTCATGGTTACATCCTGCTGGCTTGGTAAGTTGTTTAAGTTAGCTGCGCAGGATGTATATAACGAATGACAGAGATTTGACTAATGATGATGTTGTTCGAGTTGTGTGTTATCGGATCTTAAGTGTCGCTGTCTGGCGCAATGTTACGATTCTTTGCCTCAATCCACTGTGCCATGTATTGAGTGCTTTTGTGGGAGTGGTGGCGCAGCATGTTTCCGATAAAGTTACTGGCCCTGAGTTGTTTCAGGTTTAGTTGGTAATTGATCAGTTTTTTTATCAATGCCGGGCCATGAACTGAAATAGGGTAACGCTCATTGAGCAATACTGTTCCTGCAAGTTGGCTCGATTGCCAGCGCACCTCATCGGTATAAAGTTGAACGGCATTGTTCGCGAAGTCGCTTGCCGTTTGTGTGACCGCGCCGGGCCAAGGGAGATCCCCGTGCATGCCTTCGGCGCCGATTGGCGTGGTTACGCTAGGTGTTCCGCAGAGCATGGCGTCAACCAGTTTGCCCTTGATGCCGGCACCGAAACGCAGGGGGGCCAGACAGACCCGCGCTGCCGACATAACCTGCAAAGCATCTTCAGCCCAGTTCATGATGTGGAACCCTTGCGCCGCATTATGCAGCGCCGTGGCTTTGGGCGGGGTGTACGCACCATAGATATGCAGTTGCGCCTGCGGCAGTTGCTGGCGGATCAGCGGCCAGATCGTGGTCTTCATCCAAAGCACGGCATCCCAGTTGGGCGCGTGGCGAAAATTACCGATGCTCAGAAAATGCGCGCGTTCCTCGAACGGGCGAAATGCTGCTGTCGGCGACTCGATCATCAACGGGCACCAGTGCAATAGTTGTCGCGGCAGCCCGAACTGTGACACCAGCAGATCTATCTCGACCTCGGAAATCATCAAGTTCAAGTCACAGCGATACAGCGCGGCGATTTCACGCTTGGCCAGGTCGGTATCGGCCATCAACTCAAACTCTTCGCGCAATGCCGGGGCGAACAAATCGCTGAAGTCATCCAGATCGTCGTTGATTTTCAAACGATCCTTCTGACGTTGATGGCGGGCATGTCGCAAACTTTGCAGGTCGGATGTTTCCAGAACACGCAGGGCGTCTGGACAATGCTTTTCAACCCGCCAGCCGAACTGTTCTTCCATCATGAACTGGTCGAACAACACAATGTCGGGCGCCAGGTCTCTGATGAAGGTATCGAAGCTGCTGTTATTGAGTTCGATCGGCACTTCGCGGATCCCCCGTGCAGACAAATCGGCCTTGTGCTCACCGGGCCCCGCCGGGCTGCTGAAAGTGATGTCCCAGCCTTGGGCCAGGAACGTCTCGAGAATCTGCATCACGTGCCCGCTGGCAGCGGAGGAACGGGGTTCGGGCCAGACATAACCAATGACGAGAACTTTGGTTGCAGGCTGACTCATAACGCGAATTCCTAAGCATACGGTGGGGAAAAAACAGCGCGAATTAAAACACAAACCGGACAGTGTCCGGTTTGTCGATATCCGCTGGGAGGGGCCTCGAGGCGTAGAGTGTACGGCGCTTCCGGGAATCCGGTCGTAGCAGGGACTACATGATCAAGTGCCTTGAGTTTCCAGAATTCCCTTCACCTTGTCGCGTAGTTCGTCAATCGAAAATGGTTTGCCGATAACGTGCATGCCATCTGGCACATCGATACTTTCGGCGTAACCACTGGCAAACAGGATTGGCAATTCGGGACGCATTTTACGCGCTTCCAGGGCCAGTTCGCGGCCATCCATACCGGGCAAACCGACATCCGTCATCATCAGATCAATGTGCCTGGTTGTATCCACGAGAATTTCCAGCGCCTGTTCGCTACCGTCAGCCTCCAACACTTTGTAGTCCAGTTCCTCGAGGACATCGACGATCAGCATGCGCACGATGGCATCGTCTTCGACTACAAGGATGGTGGAAAGGGTGGCGGACATAATTAAGCTCTCAAGGGTAGGGTTGGGGCGCGCCGGCCGATCAAAAATACCGGGCTCCTGCATGAGTAAGTGGCGCATAGCCACAAGTTCCCGTTTTGATACAAAAAAGATTAGCAGCTGCGAGGCGTGCAAGGATAACTGTTGGCACGCACCCAAGCGCAGGCAAATGTAGGAATTTACTGCCAAAGTCGTCAGAAAAATGGATCCACGCCGGTGTTTTGGGGCAAACTCTCGGGTTTTCAACAGTTCGACAAGGCTGCCCCATGTCCTCTCCGTCTTCGGTTGATGAACAACGCTTTCGCAAACTCCTGAGTCGCAACGTCGGTCTGCCGTTGGGCGTCGGTCTGCTCAGTGCGGTGTTCTTCGTGTCGCTGATCACTTATCTGCTGTCGGTCATCCAGTGGGTTGAACACACTGACCGCGTGATCAATAACGCCAACGAAGCGGTGAAACTGACCGTGGATCTGGAAACCGGCATGCGCGGTTACCTGTTAAGCGGCGATGAGCACTTCCTCGACCCGTACGAAACAGCCAGGCCGCGAATCGCCGTGGCGCTCAATACGTTGCTTGAGCTGACAGCCGACAATCCAGTGCAAACCGATCGTTTGCGCCGTCTGCAAGCGTTGCAGACCGAATGGGCGACCTACGCGCAATCGATGATCGATTTACAGCGCAGCAGCGGTGATTACCGTGGCGCGGTAAAGGCCGGACGCGGCAAGCGCCTGACGGACGAGATTCGCAAGCAGTTCGAAGATGTGATCGACATGGAGCAGCAGTTGCGCGCCTCGCGCAATGAAGAGGTGCGCCGCACTACGATCTGGAGCATCACCCTTTATCTGCTGTTTGTCGCGGGTATCAGCGGGTTGCTGGCCTACATTGGTCGGCGTGATCTGGTCAATCTGTCGCAAAATTACGGCGCCACATTGGCCGCGCAGCAAGCCAGCGCCGAACGCCTGGAGCGCCAGGCCTGGCTGCGCAACGGCCAGACTGAACTGGCCGAGCAGGTGCTGGGGCAGCTGACACTGAATCTGTTGGGACGCAACATTCTGCAGTTCTGCGCCCAATATCTCGGCAGCGCGGTGGCTGCTCTTTATGTACGCGAAGAACACGGTGACCTGAAGCGGGTCGCCACTTATGGCTTCTCGCGGGAACAGGAAGAACACGGGCAGGCGATTCACAGTGCTGAAGGCATTGTCGGCCAAGTGGTGCAGCAGGCGCGTCTGGTTCGGCTGGATTCGGTGCCATTCGATTACTTCAAGGTCAGTTCCGGTCTTGGCGAAGGTCTGCCGCACAGTGTGCTGGTGGTGCCGACCAGCGACGACGATCGGGTCAACGGCGTGATCGAGCTGGGTTTCCTGCGTCCGCTCAATGACCGCGACATCGAGTTGCTGGAGCTGATCGCCAGCAATATCGGTACCTCTATCGAGGCGGCCCGTTATCGCCAGCGCCTGCAGGAAGTGTTGGCCGAAACCCAGCAACTCAACGAAGAGTTGCAGGTGCAGCAAGAAGAGCTGAAAACCGCCAACGAAGAGCTGGAAGAGCAGTCGCGGATTCTCAAGGAGTCCCAGGCGCATCTGGAAACCCAGCAAGTGGAGCTTGAGCAGACCAACGAGCAACTGGCTGAACAGGCCCAGACACTTGCAGAACAACGCGACGCCATGGACTTGAAAAACACCGAGCTGAATCAAGCTCAGGTGCAACTCGAAGAGCGTGCCGAAGAGTTGCAGCGTTCGAGCAAGTACAAGTCCGAGTTCCTCGCCAACATGTCTCACGAACTGCGCACGCCGCTGAACAGTTCGCTGATCCTCGCCAAGTTGCTCGCGGAAAACCCGCAGGACAACCTCAGTCCCGAGCAGGTCAAGTTTGCCGAGTCGATCTATTCCGCCGGCAACGATCTGCTCAACTTGATCAACGATATCCTCGACATCTCCAAGGTCGAGGCGGGCAAGCTGGAAGTCCTGCCGGAAAACACCCACGTCGCGCGGCTGGCGGACGGTTTGCGGGGTGTCTTTGAACCGATCGCGGCGGATAAGAAGCTGGCGTTCCGTGTCGAAGTGCAACCCGGCGCCCCGACAATGATGTTCACTGACCGTCAGCGTCTGGAACAAGTGATCAAAAATCTGCTGTCCAACGCCATCAAGTTCACCGAGCAAGGCTCGGTCAGCCTGACGATTGCCAGTCAGCCCGATGAGCGCATTGCCTTCATCGTTCAGGATTCGGGGATCGGCATTGCCACGGATCAGCAGGAAAGCATCTTCGAAGCCTTCCGTCAGGCCGATGGCACCACCAATCGCAAGTACGGCGGCACCGGGCTGGGGTTGTCGATTTCCCGGGACCTGGCAATGTTGCTCGGCGGTTCTATCAGTGTCAGCAGCACGCCGGGGCAGGGCAGTGTGTTCACCCTGGTATTGCCGTTGCAGTACAGCGAGCCGGGCGATACGCCGTTCGCGCCGCTGAGCTTTACTCCGCCCGCGGCAGTGACGCACGTTGCCGCACCAGCGGTGCCTGTTAAATCGCTGGCACCAGTCAACATCCCGCGCTTTGCCGATGATCGTGACAAGGGGCCGTTTGCCACCCGCTGCATTCTGGTGGTCGAAGACGAGCCGAATTTCGCGCACATCCTTTACGACCTGGCGCATGAGCTGGGTTATCAGTGCCTGGTCGCCCATGGGGCGGACGAAGGCTACGATCTGGCGCGGGATTTCTTGCCGGATGCGATCCTGCTCGATATGCGGCTGCCAGACCACTCCGGTCTGACCGTGCTGCAGCGTTTGAAAGAGCGCGCCGAAACCCGTCACATCCCGGTCCACGTGATCTCGGTCGAGGATCGCGTCGAAGCGGCCATGCACATGGGCGCCATCGGTTACGCGGTCAAGCCGACCACCCGCGAAGAGCTCAAGGACGTGTTTGCCCGTCTCGAAGCCAAACTGACGCAAAAGGTAAAACGTGTGCTGCTGGTCGAGGACGATGATCTGCAGCGCGAAAGCATTGCGCGGCTGATTGGCGATGAAGACATCGAAATCACCGCCGTGGGCCTTGCTCAAGAGGCTCTGGATCTGCTGCGCACGACGATCTTTGACTGCATGGTTATCGACCTGAAGCTGCCGGACATGCTCGGCAACGAGCTGCTCAAGCGCATGTCCACCGAAGACATCTGTTCGTTCCCCCCGGTGATTGTCTACACCGGGCGCAACCTGACCCGCGATGAAGAGGCCGAGCTGCGCAAGTATTCGCGCTCGATCATCATCAAGGGCGCGCGTTCACCGGAACGCTTGCTCGATGAGGTCACACTCTTTCTGCACAAAGTCGAATCACAGTTGTCCCATGAACGGCAGAAGATGCTCAAGACCGCGCGCAGCCGCGACAAGGTCTTCGAGGGTCGCAAAGTGCTGCTGGTGGACGACGATGTACGCAACATCTTCGCCCTGACCAGCGCGCTGGAGACCAAAGGCGCAGTCGTGGTCATCGGCCGGAACGGTCGTGAGGCGATTGAAAAACTCAATGAAGTCGAGGACATCGATCTGGTGCTGATGGACGTGATGATGCCGGAAATGGATGGTTTCGAAGCCACCATTGAGATCCGCAAGGATCCACGCTGGCGCAAACTGCCCATTATTGCGGTGACGGCCAAGGCCATGAAGGACGATCAGGAGCGCTGCCTGCAAGCGGGCGCCAACGATTATCTGGCCAAGCCTATCGACCTGGATCGTCTGTTCTCGCTGATTCGTGTGTGGTTACCGAAGATGGAACGCATTTAGTGGACGGCAATCACTCATTAGAGCGAAACAGTGAAATCGAATTGCGGCTGTTGATTGAGGCGATCTACCTCAAGTACAGCTACGATTTTCGCGATTACTCCGGCGCTTCGATCAAGCGTCGGGTGCAGCACGCATTGAGCCAGTTCGAGTGCGCGACTATTTCTGCGTTACAGGAGAAAGTCCTGCATGACCCGACAGCGTTCATGCAGTTGCTGCAATTGCTGACGATTCCGGTCAGCGAGATGTTTCGTGATCCGTCGCACTTCCTCGCCATCCGCAATGAGGTGGTGCCGCTGCTGCGCACCTATCCATCGATCAAGATCTGGATTGCCGGGTGCAGCACCGGGGAGGAGGTCTATTCGATGGCGATTCTGCTGCGCGAAGAGGGCCTGCTCGATCGCACGATCATCTACGCGACCGACATCAACCCGCGTTCGCTGGACAAGGCCAAGCAGGGTATTTTCTCGATGGAAAATGTCCGGGCCTACACCGCCAATTATCAGCAGGCCGGTGGCCAGTGTTCATTTGCCGACTACTACACGGCGGCTTATGGTTACGCGATTTTCGACAAGAGCCTGTGCGAAAACGTGACGTTCGCCGATCACAGCCTGGCTACTGATAGTGTGTTCTCCGAAACTCAATTGATTTCTTGCCGCAATGTGCTGATCTACTTCAACAAGAAGCTTCAGGACAGAGCGTTCGGGCTGTTCCATGAATCGCTTTGTCATCGCGGTTTTCTTGTACTGGGCAGCAAGGAGACGCTGGATTTTTCCAGCTATGCGAACCAGTTCGAGCCGCTGGTAAAGCAAGAACGGATCTACCGCAAAAAATGAACGACACTGCGGATTTGCCTCGAATCGAGGCTATTGTGGTCGGTGCTTCTGCTGGCGGCGTCGAGGCATTGATGAAACTGCTTGGCCCGTTGCGCCAGGGTTTTGTGCTGCCGATCATCATCGTGCTGCACTTGCCGGAAGAGCGTCGCAGCCACTTGGCTGAAGTGTTCGCCCGACGTCTGCTGCTGCCAGTCGAAGAGGCCACGGACAAGCAGGATATTCAGGCCGGCACAGTGTATTTCGCCACGCCCGGTTATCACCTGTCGGTGGAGCAGGATCGCAGTTTGTCCTTGAGCCTTGAGGATCGCCTTCATCATTCGCGGCCATCAATTGACTATCTTTTCGAGTCTGCTGCCGATGTCTACGGACCCAAATTGGCCGCTGTGTTGCTGACCGGCGCCAATCAGGATGGCGCGCGCGGGCTGGCGCAGGTCAAACGCTGCGGCGGGCTGACCATTGTGCAGGAGCCCAGCGACGCTCAGGTCGCCACCATGCCTCTGGCAGCGCTGAAGATTCAGCAGCCGGATCATGTCTTACCCATTCACGGCATCGGCCGTCTGCTAGTCGAGCTGGAACAAATCGCATGCTGAGTAATATTCAGGCAAAACTGCTGATCGTCGACGATCTGCCCGAGAACCTGCTGGCTCTCGAAGCGCTGATCAAACGCGAAGACCGCACCGTCTATAAGGCGTTGTCGGCTGACGAAGCGTTGTCGCTGCTGCTGCAACACGAGTTTGCCATGGCCATTCTCGACGTGCAGATGCCCGGCATGAACGGCTTCGAACTGGCCGAGCTGATGCGCGGTACCGAGAAAACCAAGAACATTCCGATCGTTTTCGTCAGCGCCGCCGGCCGCGAACTGAACTATGCGTTCAAGGGCTACGAGAGCGGTGCGGTGGACTTCCTGCACAAGCCGCTGGACATCCACGCGGTGAAAAGCAAGGTCAACGTATTCGTCGATCTGTATCGCCAGAGCAAGGCTATGAAGCAACAGGTCGAAGCGCTGGAACAGGCCCGGCGGGAGCAGGAAGCGCTGCTGCAGCAATTACAGAGCACCCAGTCGGAGCTTGAGCAAGCAGTGCGGATGCGCGATGACTTCATGTCAATCGTCGCCCACGAAGTGCGTACACCACTCAATGGCCTGATACTCGAAACCCAATTGCGCAAGATGCACCTGGCGCGGGACAACGCCGCGGCGTTCACCCTCGACAAGATGCACGCCATGGTCGATCGCGATGAGCGGCAGATCAAAAGCCTGATCCGTTTGATCGAGGACATGCTCGACGTTTCGCGGATCCGTACCGGCAAGCTGTCGATCCGGCCGAATTCCTTTGACCTTGTGCAGTTGGTGAGCAATCTGCTGCAAAATTTTGCTGCGCAAATCGAAGCGGCGGAAACCACCGTCACCTTCGAGGCTGACGTGCCGGTAAAAGGTTGCTGGGATGAGTTCCGCATCGAGCAGGTGATTTCCAATCTGCTGACCAACGCCTTGCGTTACGGCGGCAGGAGCCCGATTCAGGTGCGCGTCTATCGCCAGGGCAACGAAGCTCGGGTTGAGGTTCAGGACCACGGGATCGGCATCAGCTCCGAGAATCAGAAACGTATTTTTCAACAGTTCGAACGGGTTTCCGCCAAGACGGTAGTGGCCGGTCTCGGGTTGGGTCTGTTCATTTCCGAGCAGATCGTCGCCGCCCATGGCGGTTCCATCGTCGTCGAGAGTCAAATCAACGAGGGCGCCCTGTTTCGCGTTTGTCTGCCGATCGAGGAAAACGGCAAATCCGACGCAACCTCTGAGTGACCGCACGGTCGTATCAGCAGCTATTGACCGAACATAGGCTTCCCATGAGCGTAGATGCACAAGATGTAGTACTCGTCGTCGAGGACGAACCGGTTATCTTGATGGTTTTGACGGATTATCTGTCGGGGCAGGGCTATCGTGTCTTGCAGGCCGAAAACGGCGAGCAGGCGTTCGAAATCCTCGCGAGCAAGCCACATCTGGACATGTTGATCACCGACTTCCGTTTACCCGGCGGCATCTCCGGCGTGCAGATCGCCGAGCCCGCCGTGAAACTGCGACCCGATCTCAAGGTGATTTTCATCAGCGGTTATCCGCAGGAAATCCGCGAGACCGGTAGCCCGATCACGCTCAAGGCGCCGATTCTGGAAAAGCCGTTTGATCTGGACGTGTTGCAGGAAAAGATTCAGGAAATGCTGGCCTGATCGCGATAGCCCTCATTTAAGAGCTGCCGCAGGCTGCGATCTTTTGACTTTGTTTCAAGATCAAAAGATCGCAGTCTTCGGCAGCCCTTACCGCTTTTTTGAGGCTTCAGCTTTTGATCATCTCTCGCACCTTGGCGGTCAACAGATCAAAGGTGAACGGCTTGGTGATCATCTGCATTCCCGAATCCAGGAAACCACCGCGCACCGCCGCATGCTCGGCGTATCCGGTGATGAACAGAATCTTGAGCTCCGGCCGGTATTGCCGGCCAATCTCAGCCAATTGACGACCATTCATCCCCGGCAAACCGACGTCGCTGATCAACAGATCGATGCGCTGCGTCGAGTTGAGAATCGGCATTGCGCCGTCGGCATCTCCAGCTTCCAGAAACGCATACCCCAACTCACTGAGCACCGCGCTGACCAGCACGCGTACGGCCGGGTCGTCTTCGACGATCAGCACGGTTTCGCCATCTATTGCATTCGGCGATTGCTGGATGTCGGACGCGGGTTGCTCAAGTTCTTCGCCACGGTAGCGCGGCAGGTAAAGTCTGACGGTCGTGCCCTGATCGACTTCGCTGTCAATCGACACATGCCCGCGCGACTGCTTGCTGAAGCCGTAAATCATCGACAGACCCAGGCCTGTGCCCTGGCCGATCGGCTTGGTGGTGAAAAATGGAACGAACGCGCGACTGATCACACTTTGTGGCATGCCGCTGCCGTTGTCGGTGACGCTTAACATCACATAATCGCCGGGCTCAAGATTGGGGTAAGCCACGGTGAACTCACGATGCAGGACCTGATTGCTGGTCTCGACCACCAGTTTGCCGCCCTCGGGCATGGCATCGCGGGCATTGATGACCAGGTTGAGCAGGGCGCTTTCCAGTTGATTGGGGTCCGCCTCGGCTATCCAGAGTTTTTCGTCCAGCCGCATTTCCAGTTGAATGCTTTCGTTGAGACTGCGCTGTAGCAGCTCGCCCATCGACAGCACCAGACTATTCATCTGCACGGCTTTGGAATCGAGCGATTGCCGACGGGAAAAGGCCAGCAGGCGATGAGTCAGGCTGGCAGCCCGATTGGCCGAGGTCACGCCCAGGTCGATCAAGCTGTCGAGGTCTTCTGTGCGCCCACGGGCCAGACGCCGACGAATCAATTCAAGGCTGCCGATAACGCCGGTGAGCATGTTGTTGAAGTCGTGAGCGATACCACCGGTGAGCTGACCGACTGCTTCCATTTTTTGCGACTGACGCAATGCTTCTTCGTTGTGCCGCAGTTGCGCGGTGCGTTCTTCGACTTGCTGTTCGAGGGTTTCCAGTGTCGATTGCAGGCGTCGTTCGCTTTCACTCAGATCGATCAGACGGTCGCGGGCTTCGTACTGTCGTCGCCGGCCGCGAAGGGCGGCAGACACCAGGCTGATCAGAGTGGCTGGATGGAACGGCCGCTCAAGGAACGTAACGTTGCCTAACTGATCGCTGAGTCGAGAGGAGGGGCCCTGTTCCTGTCCGCCGTGATGAGTGAGCAAAATTGTCGGTAAATCCGACCATGCTGGCTGCTCTTCCAGGTACACAAACAGCGTTTCCAGTTCCGGGCCGCGCAACGCTTCGGCAGCGATCAGCACCAGTCCGGCACCGATTTCCAATTGCGCACACAGTTCGGCGAGATTCGGTGTGATCAGGCCGTGATACCCGGCCTCGTTGAGGATCATCAGCGCAATTTGGCTGTCGCGACCCATGGGCGCCAGAATCAGCGCCCGTTCGGCGAGCGGCACTGAGACAGTCATATGCGTTCCTGCAACAGCGGTTTTCTCTCACCGAGGTAAGTCGGGACGCCACGCAGTACACCCTGAAAGGCCTCCAGCGGTTCGCCAATGATCATGCCATTCGACGAAATAAGGTATTCGCGAATCGTCGATTCGTGGCTGCCGGTGCGCTTTTTGATGATGGAAATGGCGCGGCGCACCTTGCCGATGGCTTCGAAGTAGCGCAACAGAATCACCGTGTCAGCCAGATAGGTAATGTCGACGGGTGCCTGCATGTCGCCGACCAGACCATGCTGGGCGACTGTCATAAATGTCGCCGCCCCTTTGCGGTTCAGATACAGCAGCAATTCGTGCATGTGCAGCACCAAGGCCTTTTCTTCAGGCATCGCTGCCTGATAGCCGTTGATGCTGTCGATCACCACGGTTTTGATCTGGCCTTCGTCAACGCAGCGACGTACGCGATGGGAGAACTCACCCGGAGACAGCTCGGCGGCATCCACTTGTTCGATCAGCAGGTTGCCGGTGGCGCGCAGGGCCTTGAGATCGATACCGATGTTCTTCATCCGCTCGAAAAGCAGTTCCAGCTCTTCGTCAAAAATGAACAATGCCGCTTTTTCCCCGCGTGCCACAGCAGCGGCGGCGAAGATCATCGAGATCAGCGATTTGCCCGTACCCGCCGGGCCCAAGATCAACGTGCTTGATCCCGTCTCGATACCGCCACCGAGCAACGCGTCCAGCTCTTTGATACCGCTGGTCAATTGCAGGCGCGGGTAGTCGCCGCGATGTTCGGCTGCGACCAGTCGTGGGAACACATGCACGCCATCGCCCATGATGGTGAAGTCGTGATAACCGCCGCGGTACTTTTGGCCACGGTACTTCACTATCCGCACTCGGCGACGCTCGGCGCCATAGTTCGGGGTGATTTCTTCCAGGCGAATCACACCGTGGGCCACGCTGTGCACGGTTTTGTCGAGAGACTCGGTGGTCAAGTCGTCGAGCAGCAGAACCGTCGCGTTGTAACGCACGAAGTAGTGCTTGATTGCCAGAATCTGTCGGCGGTAGCGCAAGGAGCTTTGTGCGAGCAGACGGATCTCCGACAGGCTGTCGAGTACCACGCGGGTCGGTTTGAAGCGTTCGACCGCTTCGAATATCTGCTTGGTGGCTTCGCCCAATTCCAGATCGGAGGAGTACAGCAAACTCTGCTGGTGCTCTGCATTAAGCAGGCTTTCCGGGGGCGTCAGCTCGAAGATGTTGATGTTTTCATCCAGGTCCCAGCCGTGGGACAGCGCACCTTGGCGCAATTCACGCTCGGTTTCCGAGAGCGTGATGTACAACGAGCGTTCACCGGCTTTCGCGCCGGCCATCAGAAAATGCAAAGCGACCGTGGTTTTGCCGGTGCCGGGCTCACCCTCCAGCAAAAATACATGACCGCGAGACAAGCCACCGGCGAGGATGTCATCCAGGCCCTCGACTCCGGTGGCGGCTTTTTCACTGATCAACTCGTTAGATGTAGACAAAAAATGCCCTCTCATGACTAGGGGAAGCGAGGCAGCCGTCTAGGGTGGACTGCCTGTTTACTTGACCTGTAGCCGTGATGGCAGTTCCGCTTTTTCTTTCAGGAAGGCTGGAAATTTCCTGTGGCGAGCGGATTTTTCCCCTCACCGCAGGACAATTTCAGAGGCCTTGCTGTATTGCCGGATCGTCGGGGTTCAACTGTTCAAGCTGGGCGAGCAGTATCTGCACATTCTGCAATTGCCCGCTTTCTTTCCAGTAGTTGATCAGCAGCACCCGCGCCTTGCGATCGGCCGGATGGCGCTGGACGATTTCCTGCAGTTGCTTTTGCGCCGCTTCCAGTTCTTCTGCGCTGTGAAGAATGGTGGCGAGGTCGTAGCGGTAATCTTTGTTGTCCGGCTCCAGCTCCACCGCTTTGGACAGACCGAGCAGGGCGTATTCGCGCTGGCCATGGTGCAGCAACCACAGCCCCAGGGCATGTTGCAGATAGGCGGAGTCAGGCTGGGCTTGAAGCTTTTGCGCGAGCAACTGTCGCGCGGCGTCGGCCTGCCCCTGGCGGTCGAGCACATCGATCTGCATCACCAGCGCCGGCAGGTTGCCGGGGTCCAGGCGCAGCGCATTCTCCAA
This sequence comes from Pseudomonas sp. MF6776, assembly GCF_016613125.1. Lineage (NCBI taxonomy): Bacteria > Pseudomonadati > Pseudomonadota > Gammaproteobacteria > Pseudomonadales > Pseudomonadaceae > Pseudomonas > Pseudomonas sp. MF6776. The sequence continues at coordinate 28,900 of NZ_JAENSQ010000037.1, read as the reverse complement.
TGCATGCTGTGCCTCTTTGAGCTCGGCGTTATGTAGATGCAGACGCGCCAGTTGCGCATAAGAGGCGGCGCTCGGCGGTTGATCCTTGAGTGCTTGCTCCCAGCCGTCGATGGCCTGCTGCAACGGCGCAAAATACAGCCCGAGTTCATCCGGGGTCAGGCCGAGCAGGGCGTTGATCGCGGCAAACCGAACAGTCGGTTCCTCATCATCAAGCATCGGCCCGAGCAACAGACTGCGTTGCCCACCTGGCACGAGTCCAACCACACTTTTGATCGCTGCCACCCGCACCTCGGGTGCTTCGTGCTGCAGGTCCGCGTCGGCGAGTTTCAGAGCCTGGGGGCTCGGGTAATTGGGCAGTTCGCCGTGCAGCCAGACGCGGCGCTTGACCGACAGATCCGGCCGGCCCAATTGCTGATACAGCTGACGCGCCGCCCCCGGTTCACCAGTTCGGGCAGCGCCCAGCGCTTCGCTGTAGCCGTGCTTGATCGCGTCCGGAATCACCGGCGTGGTGCTGCGCAGGGCTAGCCACGCCACGACGACAATAAGCACGAGCCCAAGGCAGATAAGCAGATAGCGGCGAGACTGAGGCATGCGGGTTTCCGAAAACAGACGTACTTGAGCAGAGCGGCAAGCTTCGGTCAGCTCGAGCCGTGAGTCAAACCCGAGCATGCGAATCGTGACGCAATCCCCTCTAGGAGCTGCGGAACGCATTTCAAATGGCGGACCAACTTTGGCCTCTCCTGCAATTGCGGGCATAAAAAAGCCCCGCGACCGAATGATACGCGGGGCAAAAAATTGGTTGGTTGCGGCCAACCAAAGGAGCTCTTTAACAATCAATGGTTACTTGCTGGCGACCGTCTCCGGCTGCCAGCCACCGCCGAGGGCTTTGTAGATCGCGACAATCCCGCGATACAGATCCACTTCGGCCTGGGCCTGGCTGTCTTCGGCATTCAGCCGTTCACGCTGGGCGTCGAGTAGCACCAGGAAATCTGTGGTGCCTTCTCGATAGCGAATCTCTGCCAAGTCGGCTGCGTTGCGGCTCGATTCACTCTGGCGGATCAGCGAGATCAGGCGTTGCTGGCGTTTGCCGTAGTCGCTGAAGGCGTTTACCGACTCTTCCAGTGCCAGCAGCACTTGTTGCTCGTAGGTCGCCAGCGCGCCCTCGGCATCCGCATCGGCACCGCGCAAACGCGCTCGCACGCTACCGAGATCGAATGCTGCCCAAGTGATGCTCGGGCCGAGTGCCCAGGCATTGGCCGCCGAGGAACCGATCTGCGAACCACGCCCGGCCGTCCAGCCGAGGAAGCCGCTGAGGCTGACCCGTGGGAACAGGCCCGCTTTCGCCACGCCAATTCGCGCCGTGGCTGAAGCGAGTTGGCGTTCAGCACTGAGGATGTCCGGACGACGTTGCAGCAGCTCGCCCGGGTTGCCGATTGGCAAGGCCTTGGCAATTGCCGGCAAGTCTTTCGGACTCAGGTCGACGGTCAGTTTGTCCGGACGCTCACCCAGCAGGGTGGCGATGCGGTTTTTCTGCCGAACCTGCTCGGCTTGCAGTTGCGGCACGCTGGCTTCGACCGAGGCCAGACGCGCATCGGCACGTTCGACATCGAGCTGATCGCCAACGCCGGCATCACGCAGGCTGATGGTGATCTTGCGTGACTCCTGCTGGTTATTCAGGTTGGCCACCGCGATTTTTTCGCGCAGTTGTGCGCCACGCAGTTGACCGTAGGCGTCCACCAGTTCGGCAATCATGGTGACTTGCAGTTGGTAAAGATCGGCTTCGGCGGCCTGCTGATCGGCATCGCTGGCTTCCAGATTGCGCTGGATGCGCCCGAACAGGTCCAGTTCCCAGGCCATGTCCAGGCCCAGGTCATAGCGTTCACTGCTGACCCGATTGGTGGTCTGGCCGGGGATTTGCCCCTTGGCCAGATCACTGCTGGCGCGGCTGGTGATGGTCGGCATGATGTCATTGCTGGCGTCATCGCGGATCGCCCGTGCGGCTTTCCAGCGGGCAAACGCCACGCGCAATTCACGGTTGCCTTGCAGCGATTGCGTCACCAACTGGTTGAGGGTCGGATCGTCGAACTGCTGCCACCAGATGCCTTCGAACTTCGAACGGTCAAAGTTCTTCTGACCGTTGGCGCCGTCGGTGGCGGTCGTGATGTTGGCCGCCTCCGTCGCCGGGGTCTTGTAGTCGGGGCCGACGGCGCAGGCGCTCAGGGCCAGCACCAGCAGACTCGGCAGGAAGACTTTCAGACTCATTGTTGCGCCTCCAGTGGCTTTTGAAGAGAGTGCGCCTTGGCCGCTTTGCGGGCTTCGCCGCGTTCGACAAAGTTACGAATCAATACGTAGAACACTGGCGTCAGCAACAGACCGAAGAAGGTCACCCCGAGCATCCCGGAGAACACCGCCACACCCATCGCGTGACGCATCTCGGCACCGGCACCGCTGGAGAACACCAGTGGCACCACACCCATGATGAACGCGAAGGAGGTCATCAGGATCGGCCGCAGACGCAGACGGCAGGCTTCCAGTACCGCTGCGAGCGGATCGAGGCCTTCTTCCTGTTTATCCTTGGCGAACTCGACGATCAGAATCGCGTTCTTACACGCAAGTCCCACCAGTACGATCAGTCCGATCTGGGTGAAGATGTTGTTGTCGCCGCCAGAGATGATCACACCGGTAATGGCGGACAGCAGGGTCATCGGTACGATCAGGATCACCGCCAGTGGCAGGCTCCAGCTTTCGTATTGAGCCGCGAGTACCAGGAACGCCAGCAATACGCAGAGCGGGAACACGAACAGTGCGGTGTTGCCGGACAGAATCTGCTGGTAGGTCAGGTCGGTCCATTCGTAGGTCATGCCGTTCGGAAGTTCTTCCTTGAGCAGTTTCTCGATGGCTTTTTCGGCCTGGCCAGAGCTGTAGCCGGGGGCTGCCGCACCGTTGATTTCTGCGGTAATGAAGCCGTTGTAGTGCATCACGCGATCCGGGCCCGAGGTGTCGCTGACCTTGATGAAGGTCGCCAGCGGGATCATTTCGCCTTTGTTGTTACGCACTTTCAGCTGACCGATCTGATCGGATTCGAGGCGGAACTGTTGCTCGGCCTGAACGTTGACCTGGTAAGTGCGTCCGAAACGGTTGAAGTCGTTGGCATACAGCGAACCCAGGTAGATCTGCAGGGTGTCGAAGATGTCGCTGACCGCCACGCCATGAGTCTTGGCTTTCTCGCGGTCGATCGCTGCATCGACCTGCGGCACGTTCACGGTGTAACTGGTGAACAGGCCAGCCAGCTCCGGCACGTTGTGGCTCTTGTTGATGATGTTCATGGTTTCTTTGTACAGCTCGTCGTAGCCCAGGTTGCCCCGGTCTTCGATTTGCAGGCGGAAACCACCGATGGTGCCCAGACCTTGTACCGGCGGCGGCGGGAAGATCGCCATGTACGCCTCTTGAATGTTCGCGAACTGGCCGTTCAGGGCGCCGGCGATTGCTCCGGCGGACATGCTCGGGTCTTTACGTTCGTCGAACGGTTTCAGGGTCACGAACACGATGCCGGCGTTCGGGCTGTTGGTGAAGCCGTTGATCGACAGGCCCGGGAACGCTACAGCACTTTCCACGCCCGGCTGTTTCAGCGCCATATCGGACATGCGCTTGATCACGTCTTCAGTGCGATCCAGGCTCGAGGCGTCCGGCAATTGCGCGAAAGCCACCAGGTATTGCTTGTCCTGGCCGGGTACGAAACCGGTCGGGGTGTGCGAGAAGCCGAAGAAGGTCAGCACCATCAGGCCTGCGTACAAGATCAGGGCGATACCACTGCTGCGGATAACCCGAGCCACCGTGCCGACGTAGCCATGGCTGGCACGTTCGAAGAAGCGGTTGAACGGGCGGAACAGCCAGCCACCGAAGATCTTGTCGAGCACTCTGGAGAAGCGGTCTTTCGGTGCGTCATGACTTTTCAGCAATACAGCAGCCAGTGCCGGCGACAGGGTCAGCGAGTTGAACGCCGAGATCACGGTCGAGATTGCGATGGTCAGTGCGAACTGCTTATAGAACTGACCGGTGAGACCGGAGATGAACGCCGCCGGAATAAATACCGCACACAGCACCAGTGCCGTGGCAACGATCGGGCCGGTCACCTCACGCATGGCGCGCTTGGTCGCCTCGACCGGTGTGAGTCCGAGTCCGATGTTTCGCTCGACGTTCTCCACCACCACGATGGCGTCATCCACCACGATACCGATGGCCAACACCAGGCCGAACAGCGACAGGGCATTGAGTGAGAAGCCGAACAGGTGCATCACCGCAAACGTACCGATCAACGACACCGGCACCGCCACCAAGGGAATGATCGAGGCGCGCCAGGTTTGCAGGAACAGGATCACCACCAGGACCACGAGGATCAGCGCTTCGAAAAGGGTGTGAACCACTGCTTCGATCGAGCCGCGCACGAAGATCGTCGGGTCATAGACGATGCTGTAATCCATGCCTTGCGGGAAGCCTTTCTTCAGCTCGTCCATTTTCGCCCGAACGTCATTCGAGATGTCGATGGCGTTGGAACCTGGACGCTGGAAGATCGGGATCGCCACCGCCGGCTGGTTGTTCAGCAGCGAACGCAATGCGTACTGGCTGGAACCCAGTTCAATGCGAGCGATGTCTTTAAGTCGAGTGATCTCACCGTCGTCACCTGCACGAATGACGATGTTTTCGAACTCTTCCTCGGTGACCAGTCGGCCCTGAGTGTTGACCGACAGCTGGAAGCTTTGTGCAGTCGGGGCAGGGGGCGCACCCAGTTGGCCGGCGGCTACCTGGCGGTTCTGTTCACGAATGGCGGTAACCACATCGGTAGCAGTCAGATTGCGCGAAGCGGTTTTGTTCGGATCAAGCCAGACACGCAGCGAGTAATCGCCCATGCCGAACAGTTGCACATCACCGACACCGCTCAGACGAGCGAGCTCATCCTTGATGTTGAGGATCGCGTAGTTGGACAGGTAGAGCATGTCGTAACGCTTGTCCGGGGAGGTCAAGTGCACAACCATGGTCAGGTCAGGCGAAGCTTTGTCGACGGTGATACCGATGCGTGTCACTTCCTCGGGAAGTTTCGGCTCGGTTCGGGTGACCCGGTTTTGTACCTGCACCTGCGCGTTGTCCAGGTCAGTGCCCAGGGCGAAGGTGATGGTCAGGGTAATCTTGCCGTCAGCGGTCGATTGCGAGGACATGTACAGCATGTTCTCGACGCCGGTGATGGCTTGCTCCAGAGGAGCCGCCACGGTTTCACCGATGACTTTTGGGTTGGCGCCCGGGAAGTTTGCACGCACCACCACGGTCGGTGGCACGACTTCCGGGTATTCGCTGATCGGTAGCTGGAACAGCGAAATCGCACCGGCGATCAGGATCAGCAGCGACAGCACCGCTGCGAAGATCGGCCGTGAAATGAAGAATTGGGAAAAATTCATCGGAGTTGTCGTCCCTTAACCGCGTGGGGTCGTAGCGGCCAGCTTCGCAACCGAACCGGACGCGCCTTTGGCAGGCGTGACTTTAGGCAGGTTGCTGGCTTCCAGCGCTTGACGTTGTTGAGCGAGTGCCGCGATGGTTTGCTCGCTGGCCATCGGGACGACTTCAGGCGTCACCGGTGAGCCAGGGCGTACGCGTTGCAGACCCTTGACGATGATGGTGTCGTCCTTGTTCAGGCCGCTACGGACGATTCGCAGGCCTTCGATTTTCGGGCCGAGTTCAACGGCGCGGTAAACGGTCTTGTTGTCCGCATCCATCACCAGCACGAACTTCTTGCCCAGATCGGTACCGACGGCTTCGTCGTTGATCAACATGGCGTCGTAGGTGCCACTGCCCACCAGTTTCAGGCGTGCATACAGGCCCGGGGTATAAGTGCCATCGGTGTTGTCGAACACCGCGCGACCACGGATGGTGCCGGTTTTCGGATTGACCTGGTTGTCGATGAAGTTCATCTGACCCAGGTGCGGATTGCCATCCTCATTGGACAGACCCATGTACACCGGGGTGGTGGCTCCGCGCTGCCCCTGACGGGCGAGTTGGGTGTATTTGAGGAATACACGCTCATCAGCGTCGAAGTAGGCGTAGACCTTATCGGTAGAAACCACGCTGGTGAGTGGCGTGGTGTCGGCGGTTACCAGGTTGCCGGCGGTGATTTCGGCACGGCTGACGCGGCCGCTTATGGGTGCGGTCACGCGGGTGAAACTCAGGTTCAGCCTGGCCAGATCCAGTTGCGCTTGCAGTGCGCCAACGGCGGCGCGGGCTTCTTGTGCGGCGCTGGTACGCGAGTCGGCGAGTTCGGCAGAGATTGCGTTGCTGGCACGCAGACGTTCACCTCGGGCGGCTTCGTTTTGGCTGCGAGTGGCGTTGGCGCGCGATTGAGCAACCAGGGCTTCGAGGCGGCGAACCTCAGCCTGGAATGGACGCGGATCGATCTGGAACAGCAGGTCGCCTTTCTTCACCAGTGCGCCTTCAGTGAAAGCAACCTGATCGATCTGGCCAGAAACCCGTGGGCGGATATCAACGGTTTCCGGCGCTTCGAGGCGCCCGGTGAATTCGTCCCACTCGTTGACCGGTTGTTCCAGCACCTTGGCCACGCTGACTTTGGCAGCAGGGGGGGCGGCTGCGGTTTCCGGATTTTTGCCGCAAGCGCTCATCACCAGTACGGCCAGCAAGGCCAACGGGAAGCGCAAATGTTTAAGTGACTGTTCCATGGAATGCATCCGCCAAGTATTGAAGATGGGCGGATGATGCTCGGCGGCTAGTTAGCAAACGAATCGAATGAGGCAAAGGTAACTATCATTCGGAATGATATAAGCCCCGAGCGAGCCCTCTAGCATGCACCTTTCGTTAGGGGGCTATCAATCTCTCTCAGGGCAATTCTGTGTTGCCCGCTGTGCAAAAGTCAGAGGCGAGGCTGCGCGGCGGGGATTATGCGGGGATTAAAAATGCCGAACCCGCCATGGCGACGGGTTCGGCGACACGGTCAGAGTTTGGGCAACTGGCCGATGCGGCCGATCATTTCGGTCACGATCTGCAGATCCAGCTGGAATTGCTCCACAGTCTTGAATTCGCCATCGGTGTGACCGGTGTACTTCACGTTCGGCATGGCCAGACCGAATTGCACGCCGTTCGGCAGTTCATGCACCGAAGTAGCGCCGGCGGAGGTGCCGAACTCGTGTTTCATACCGAGGTTTTCCGTCGATACCGCCAGCAGCGCCTTGACCCACTCACCCTCAGGATTGCGGTACATCGGCTCGGCGATCGAGTAATCGAAGGCAACGGCTACATGGCTTTTCTTGCTCCAGGCCGCCAGTTTCTCAGCGATTTCAGCCTTGAGTTTCTCCGGTGACTCACCTTTCGGTACGCGCAGGTTGACCGCGAGTTTGAAGGCTTTTTCGTCCATGCCGACGTAGGTCAGCGATGTGGTCAGCGACCCCATGAAGGAATCCGAGAAACCGACCCCCAGCTTGTTACCGAGGTAATCCAGACCCCAGTTGTCGGCGGCGTAACGCGCGGCATCGGTGATGTGGTTGTGCTTGAACGCGACTTTGCCATCAAGGCTATTGATAAAGACCAGCATCCGCGCGACCGGGTTAACCCCGGATTCTGGCTCGGAGGAGTGCGCGGACACACCGGTCACGGTCAGTTTGACGTCTTTGCCGTCAACCTTGGCATTCACCTGGAAATCGCCGCCATTGCGCTTGGCAAACTCGTCACCGGCCTTTTGCAGGCTGGCAGCCAGTTCGGCAGGTTTATCGGTGACCAGCGTAGCGACCGACGCCGAAGGAATCTGATTGGTAGCCAGACCACCGGTCATCGAGATGATTTCTGCGCCTTTGCCCTCAGCCTTGCGCTTGGCAAAGTTGGCCATGACGGTGCCGTAACCTTTCTCGGCAATCACCACCGGGTAACCGCCATCCAGCGCCAGGTTGTAGTTGGGCGTAGGGTTACGCTCGAAGTAGTAGGGGATCGCGTCGCCAGTGGTTTCTTCTGTGGTGTCTACCAACAGCTTGAAATTACGTGCCAGCGGCAGCTTTTCTTCTTTGATTACCTTCATGGCATACATCGTCACCACGATGCCGTTCTTGTCATCCTCGGTCCCGCGGCCATACATGCGATCGCCGATCAGAGTGATCTTGAACGGGTCGAGACGAGTACCGTCCTTCAATACCCAGTTCTCCGGCGTCACCGGAACCACATCGGCATGCGCATGAATGCCAACCACTTCATCGCCGGAACCATCGAGGGAAATCTCGTAAACGCGGTTGTCGATGTTGCGGAAATTCAGATTGAAAGACTTGGCCAAGTCCTTGATCTTCTCCGCGATCTTGATGAATTCCGGATTGTCGTGCTGGGCAACGCCGTCCTTGCGAAAGGTCGGGATTTCCACCAACTCGCGCAGAGTCTCGGTGGCTGCCGCGCTGTACTTCACGCGTGCGTAGATGCCGAGCAGGCGATAGATCTCGTTTTGCTGTTCAGCGGTCAGAGTCTTGTTGTCGAGAAAAGCGCCAATGGCCGGGCTGATATTGGCTGTCTTGGCCAAGTCACTTTTAGCCAGGCTGCCGAGGAACTGACGGAAATCCGTAGTCGACTCGGCCTTGAACGTCTTGAGGATTTCAGCGCTTTGCTGCGGGGTGATGTTGGCTTGCGCGGGCGCAATGAAGGCGGATAGACCAGCGAGCATCAGCGTGGTGGCGGCCAGTTTCTTGAAAGGGAAATTCATTACGAAGGGCATTCCTTGGCAGTGCAGTTGATAAAAGAGTGTCTCAACGCTTGGACACATGCCCTTACAAACTACCACTGCAATGCTGCCGTGCGGCACCCCTGAAACGGGATCTGTCGCACAGAAATGCAAAAGCGGCGCACGAACGTAAACACTTGGGTTTAAATCCCGGGCCTTTTCATGACGGTGATTTTCAATCGGCGGCGCAGCTTCCTGTCGCCGAGCATGATCAAAGAAACGAACTGTCGCGGTGCTTTTGGCGTCCATCGTTATGACTGCCATGGCTACACTGAAACCAAGCCGTCCCTACCACGCAATGATGGAGACACCTGATATGAACAAGCCACTCTTGTTTTTAAGTCTGTGCTGCGCACTCATGCTGCAAGGCTGTTTCGATAGCTCGGACAACGAGACCAAAGACAACACCGACGGCGCGAAGTCATCGATCCAAATGCAGCAGAAGGATGACGCGCAGCCGAGCAAGTAGAGACGCGCCTGAGTGCTTGCTTACCGCCAAGGCCTGCCAATGCACGATGCATAGGTAAGTATGGCGGATGGCTCGGACTATCAGCGAGGCTAACCGGTAGTGCGGATTGGCTGACGGTCATGGATCTTTTCTAGCCGGTTTATCAATCCTCTGACTGATTAGCGTCTGGCGGCGCTCGTTTTTCCGAGGATTCTTCCAGCATCTTGGGCAGGGGGAAGTCCAAACACCCGTAAATAGTCCCTGCTGAATTGTGTCGCACTTTCATAGCCGACCTCGAAGGCAGCCGCCATGACGCTCTTGGCGTGAACCACCATCAGTGTCCTAGCCTGGAGCAGGCGAACCCGTTTTTGATACTGCAAAGGACTCAGACTGGTGACTGCCTTGAAGTGGCGATGAAACGCCGAGACGCTCATCGATGCTCGTTGCGCCAAGCGTTCCACCCCAATTGGCTGCGCGAAGTCACGGCGGATCCACTGGATCGCCATGTTGACTCGGGCCATCGCCGTATCCGGCGCAGCCATCTCCCGCAGCATCGAGCCATGGGGACCCTGGAGCACACGGAAGATGATTTCCCGTTCATAAACCGGGGCGAGGGCTGCGATGGCCTCCGGATCCCCCATCAATCGCAGCATTCTTACCCACGCATCCATCAAATCGGTTGTGACTGACGCCACTGAAAACCCGAGATTGTTCTCAGGGCGGCTGACAGGTTTGGGCAGGTCTTCAAATAGCGTCGACAACACAGCTGGATCAAGCGTAAGGCTGACTGCCAGGTAAGGTTCTCCTGATGCGCCTGGATGAACAGACCCCACTGCTGGCAAATCAATGGACATGACGAAATAGGTCGCAGGGTCATACCGAAGCGTCCGATCCCCCACGCTCATGCTTTTACTGCCTTGCAGGATCAGATTGATCATCGGGTCATAGACCGCCGCCAGCATGTGTTCGGGGATTTTGCCCTTGACCATGGCCACGCGGGGGATGCCCGTTTCGGTACGACGGTTTTCAGCCTTGGCCGCGAGCGACCTGAGTTCATTCAGTTGATTGTCCATGCCGGGCATGCTGACGGCAGCACCCTGCGCCATGCAAGAGAAAAGCAGAAACAGGCAGGTTTCGAGTAGGAATGGGTACGACCCTGGCGATCGTGATGAGTACTGTGGGGTCACCTATAAGCCACAGAGGAACATCAAATGAGCGTTATCGTGATTACCGGCGGCAGCCGTGGAATCGGTGCCAGTACCGCCGAACACATTGCCCGGCGCGGAATGGGGGTCATTCTGACCTACAACACTGATCCCCAGGCTGCCAACACCGTCGTGGAACGCATCGAGCGCGTCGGTGGCAAGGCCGTCGCTCTCAAGCTCGACGTGTCTGATGTTGGCAGCTTCGAAGCGTTTCGCACGTCAGTGGTACTGACCTTACGGGACACCTGGAACGCCACTATGCTGAGTGGCCTGGTCAACAATGCCGGGTACGGCCTGTTCAATCCCATGGCAACTGTCACCGAAGCGCAGTTCGATGGCCTGTTCAACGTGCACCTCAAAGGGCCGTTTTTTCTCACTCAAACCCTCCTGCCGCTGTTCGCGGAAAATGCCAGTATCGTCAACCTGACCAGTGCCACAACCCGCGTCGCCACCGCTGGCGTGGCGCCCTATGCTGCCTTCAAGGGCGGGCTCGAGGTGCTCACCCGTTATATGGCCAAAGAATTCGGCGAGCGGCGCATACGGGCCAACGCGGTATCACCCGGCGCCATCCGCACCGGGTTGGGCGGGGGGCTGAACGCTGAGTTCGAGGCGAAGCTGGCGGCGCAAACGGCACTTGGCCGGGTCGGCGAGCCGGAAGACGTCGCGCGCGTCATTGCCATGTTGCTGTCAGAAGAGGGCGCCTGGATCAATGCCCAGACGCTCGAAGTGGCCGGTGGCTACAACATCTGAATACATGAGGGTTTCGCCATGCTGGATCATATCTTTTTGTCCGTGAGCGATATCGCACGGTCCATCCGTTTCTACGAAGCCACCCTGACCCCGTTGGGTATCACCGCGCGCCTGGACTACGATGGCAAGGACGGCCCACCGGGCCATCCTGACCTGAAAGGCTTCGGTGCCAACGGCCGGATGTTTTTCTGGTTGCGTGAGGGCGTTGTGGAAGGGCGCGCGGTCCATGTTGGTTTTGTCGCAAGCAGCCAGGCTGAAGTTGATGCCGCTTATACCGCTGCCCTGCATCAGGGTGCGGTCGACAACGGCCCGCCCGGGGCACGCTTGCATTACGATCCCGACTACTACGCTGCCAATGTGTGGGACCCGGATGGGTACAGCCTCGAATTTGTTTTCAAGAAATGGCAGCACATCCAATGAGTAGGCTTCTGATATACGGCGCAGCGGGATATACCGGGCGGATGGCTGCTGAGCGAGCAAAAGCGCTCCGTCTGGATTTCGAAATCGCCGGGCGTAATGCCAAGCGTCTCGAATCGCTCGCAGCGCAGTTGGATGTGCCTTATCGGGTGTTTGATACCCAAGATGCCGAGGGCTCTTTGTCTGGTATCTCAGTATTGCTGAACTTCGCCGGGCCGTTCGCGCAAACGGCCGAGCCGTTGATGCACGCCTGTATCAAGGCCGGCGTGCACTATCTGGATATCACTGCCGAGATCAATACTTACCGCATGGCCGAGGAGCTGGGTGCTGAAGCGGCTGCGAATCACGTCATGCTGTTGCCGGGTGTCGGCTGGGATGTCGTTCCTACTGATTCGCTGGCGGTGCATGTTGCCAAGCGTGCCGTAAAACCGGTTGCGCTGAGCATCGCGCTTCAGGTCCCCGGTTCGATGTCTCGCGGGTCGGCGATGAGCGTCAGCGAGATCATCGGCGCAGGCGTGCTCGCCAGGGTCGATGGTGAACTTGTTGCGACGCCGGATGCCGCGCCGCGTCTCTTTGATTTTGGCGAGGGTCCGGTCCTCTGTGCACCCTTGTCATTCGGCGACCTGGTGACGGGCTGGCATTCGACCGGCATCCGCAACATCGCGATGTTCGTGCATATCTCGGGTGACGGGTTTCCCGAAGGTGATCTGTCGCAGTTGCCTGATGGTCCCACGCCTGAGCAAAGGGCCGCTCATCGCGCGCGGGCAGTGGTTGAGGTTACCGGGGCTGATGGCGCAACGGTGCGGTCGATGATTGAAACCGTGAACGGCTATTCCTATACGCCGCTGGCGGCAGTAGAAGCTTCACGTCGGGTACTGAACGGTGAACGAAAGCTGGGTTTTGCAACACCGGCCAACGTGTTTGGTGGTGGGTTTGCCGAGAGTATTGACGGTACGGTGATCACCGACTTTTGAGGTGGATATTGGCTGTTCAGGAGGCTGCTATAAAACCTTCGGTTTGGGCGGGCGTCCTGAATCTGGCCGCGTCCCGTGCCGGAGGAAGACCGAACAGGCGTGCATACTCGCGGTTGAATTGGGAGGCGCTTTCGTATCCTACGGTATAAGCGATGGATGTCGCGTCCAGCGTATCGAACAGCAGCAGCCAGCGCGCCTTTAGCAAGCGCAGGCGCTTCTGGTACTGAATCGGTGTCATAGCTGTCACGGATTTAAAGTGCCGGTAGAAGGCGGCAACGCTCATGTCTGACATGCGCGCCAGTAGCTCAACGCGAAAAGGCTCTGCGTAATGCTCACGGATCCACTGGGTAACCCGGCGGATCTGCACCATTCGGCCATCCGGTCGTGCAACGTCACGAAGAATATCGCCCAGTGGCCCTTGTAGCGCGCGCAGCAGTATTTCGCGTTCGATCATCGGCGCCAGTATCGCAACCTCATGTGGGCGATCCATGAGTCGCATCATGCGTAACCATGCATCGATCATTTCAACGGGCGCGCGCACGCCCTCAAAACACGTATTTTGCGAGGCCCTGGGCGCCTTGCCCTCGTCCAGCAGCAACGTCGCGATTACATCGGGCTCCAGAGTCAGGCTAACGGCAAGATAAGGCTGATCCAAGGTGTCGGCCTGTACCTGGCCCGTCGCGGGCACATCGACGGGCACCAGGAAATAGGTGCCCTCCGTGTACCTGGAAACATCCGCGCCGATCGACAGGGTCTTGGTGCCTTGAAGCACCAGATGCAACATCGGCTGATAGACCTGATCCGCACAGGCCTCTGCCCGGACCATGGCCACGCGGGGCAACCCGGTTTCGGTCCACTTGTCTTGTGCGCGCATCACGATGCTGCGCAGTTCTGCCAGTGATTTTTCCATGCCTGCCACCGTGAGCTAAATCCAGGTGTGTGGCAAGCCAGCTGAGAAGAATAGGCAAGGATGAGCGAATAACCGGCAAACGTCTGATTGTTCAATCGCTGAATACTGATGACACGCGGCTCGTTGCACCAGCGGTCATGCAAGCCCCGACTGCAAGCAAGCCTCATTTCACGTCATATCAAAGGTCAGTTTATGAAACTCGAAGGAAAAATAGCGGTGGTCACGGGAGCGTCCAAAGGCATAGGCGCCGGGATCGCCAAGGCTTTGGCCGCAGAGGGCGCAACAGTCATCGTCAACTACGCCTCCAGCAAGTCCGACGCGGATGCAGTCGTTGCGCAGATCGCAGAGGCCGGCGGTTGCGCCTTTGCTGTCCAGGCAGACATGAGCCAGGCAGATGATGTGGTTCGACTGTTTGAAACGATCCGGATCAAATACGGAACCCTGGATGTGCTGGTTAACAATGCCGGCGTGGCGGTGTTCCAGATGATTGATGACCTGACTGAAGACGCCTTCCACAAGCAGTTCAACGTGAACGTGTTGGGTTACCTTCTGGCTGTACGCGAGGCCGTCAAGCTGCTGGGCCCGACAGGCAGCATTATCAATATCAGCTCGATTCTCAGCACCGATCCCTACTTGGCTTCAAGTGTTTACTCGGCGACCAAGGGCGCGGTCGACACCTTGACCTTTGCACTGGCCAGGGAGCTGGGCGCGCGTGGCATCCGGGTCAACTCCATCCTGCCAGGGCACACGAACACGCCGGCGACTGACGGAAATTTTGCCGGTGAATTTGGTGAAAAGCTCATCGCCGGAACTCCGCTGGGTCGCTTCGGTGAGCCGGAAGATATTGCCCCCTTGGCTGTGTTTCTGGCATCGCGGGATTCGCACTGGGTGACAGGTGAATCCATCCGGGCTTCGGGCGGTGTTCGTGGTGTGGGCTACTGACAACACAGAACCCGCCAAATACGCATGCCCCCGTTACTATTGAGCAACGGGGGCATGCTTCCAACAGTGCAGGCGCGTGGACAGGCCCCGGACTCAGCACATCGATCCTAATGCCTATGACAAGGCAGGAATGATCAGTTGAACAGGCAGCCCTACGCCACCTAGAGGCTGTCAGGGTCGCCAAAAAACATCTGAATCCGCGACCGCAACCAACGCTCGCCTGGATCATTGTCCTGGGACCCGCGCCACGCCATGTGCAGCTCAAACGTGCGTGTCGGCAACGGCGGATCTTCTGCGCGAACGCCACCCGCAGATGTCAGTGCTTCGGCGGCATAGTCCGGCACGGTCGCGACAATGTCAGTTCCGGCCAGCAGCGTGCTCAAACCATTGAACTGCGGCACGGCCAGTACCACATGGCGTTTGCGGCCGAGTTTCTCCAGTTCTTCATCAATGAAGCCGCTGAGGTCGCCGGCAAACGACACCAGGGCGTGGGGCCGGGCGCAATAGTCGTCGAGGCTCAACGGTCCCGGCACGGTGTCGGCGCGCAACAGCTTGGGCGCGCTGCGGCGCAGCACTTTGCGCTTGGCGTTGGCTGGCAGGTCGGTGGTGTAGCTGACGCCGATCGAGATTTCGCCGGAAGCCAGCAAGCCCGGCATCAGGATGTAGTTAACCCGGCGCACCACCAGCACAATTCCCGGCGATTCGGCGCGCAGGCGTTTTAACAGCATCGGCAGCAGGGCGAATTCGACGTCATCCGACAACCCGATTCGAAATACCGAAGTACTGGTGGCCGGATCGAATTCTGCCGCGCGGCTGACGGCGGTCGAAATCGAGTCGAGGGCAGGCGAGAGCAGGGCGAAGATTTCCACCGCGCGGGCGGACGGTTCCATGCTCCGGCCGGTGCGTACGAACAAGGGATCATCGAACAGGCTGCGCAGGCGCGAGAGCGCCGCACTGATCGCCGGCTGGCCGAGGAACAACTTCTCGGCGGCGCGGGTCACACTGCGCTCATGCATCAACGTTTCGAATACGATCAACAGGTTCAGGTCGACACGACGCAGGTCATTACGATTCATCTGGAGTCCTGGCAGAGTCATCAAGCTTGACGAGGGCGGCCATATGAGAACAATGGCCGGCATGAATCTTACGGGGAAAGGCTGGTACTCTGCACCGGAAAATTCAGCTTTACTCAGACGGTGGCAGCAGTTTTTCAAGGATTTTGCCAATACCGCGCATACTGCGGAATCAATGACAGGCATGTCGACTATTAATAGCCACTGATAGTCTTGGGTTAAAAGCCCAGATAGAGTTCATGGCATTAGAGGTTACTTTGACGAGGTTTGCGATGTCCCGCACGATCCGTTTTCACAAGTTTGGTCCGGCCGAGGTGCTCAAATGCGAAGAGCATGCGGCCGCTCAGCCAGGTCCTGGCGAAGTGCAGGTGCGTGTCGAGGCAATCGGCATCAGTTGGTACGACACGCTGTGGCGCCAGAACCTGGCGTCGTCCCAGGCACGTCTGCCATCAGGCCTTGGCCATGAAATGGCCGGTGTGGTCACGGCGATTGGCGCTGGTGTCGAAGACCTGTCCGTCGGTGACAAGGTCGCCAGTTTCCCGGCCGAAAGTCCGAACGACTATCCCGTCTACGGCGAGTCGATCGTGTTGCCGCGTACTGCGCTGACCCGTTATCCGGATGTGCTCAGCCCGATCGAAGCCAGTGTGCATTACACACCGCTGTTGATCGCCTATTTCGCCTACGCCGATCTGGCACGGGTCAAACCCGGGCAGTTTGCCCTGGTCACTGACGCCAGCCATTGCGCCGGCCCTTCGTTTGTACAGCTGGGCAAGGCCATGGGCGTGCGCGTCATTGCCGCCACCAAAGAGGCGCAGGAGCGCGAGTACCTGCTGTCTCTGGGCGCGGAAAAGGTGATTGTCACCGAAGAGGAAGATCTGTTGTTGCGAATCAACAAGATCACCGACAACCGTGGCGTCGATGTGGTGTTCGACGGCCTTGGCGGTCCGCAGATGTCGCTGCTTGGCGATGTACTGGCGCCCCGTGGCAGCCTTGTGCTGTACGGCCTTCAGGGTGGGAACCAGACACCGTTTCCGGCCTGCGCAGCGTTCCAGAAGAACATCCAGTTCTTTGTGCACTGCATCGGCAACTTCACCGGCAAGCCGGAGCTGGGTATCGCCCAGGACCACGTCGCCGTGCAACGTGCCCTGCGTGACATCAACCAGTTGACCGCAGACCGCGTGTTGCTCCCGCTCAAGACCCGGGTGTTCCCGTTCAGCGAGTTCGTCGAAGCGCATCGCTACATGGACGAATGCCCATGCCGCGAACGGGTTGCCCTTCAAATCGAGTCGGCGTAACCCTGGCAATCAGAGTCCGTGGCCCCACGGACTCTTTCGTGTTTATCCCTCCTTCAAAGCAAGCGTCTCTGGTGCCCTGTCCGGGACCTGTTCAGCAACTGAACTGGTTTTTGGCCCGGATCTGTATCTTCTAATCGCAATGTAAGCCCTGATAATTGAATGATTACTTTCATCTCAAGGAATGAGCCATGGCTGTGCATTCAATTTGTCGACCTCAACATATAACCCCCGGTTTTGTTAAACACGGCATTCTTTGTTTAATTACTGTAGGGCTATTCCGAAACGCCTTCTCTTTTTCTTGTAATCACTTGTCGTGGGACGTTGTGGGAAGTTTCCTAGGATTAATTAATAATAAAAAATACCTATGTAAAACAATGGCTTGATGTCTTGTTGTGGCAAAAGCAGAGTTTTTGTCAGGTCAAGTGTTTCAAATAACTACGAATTTGTAAGTGTTAGCATCTGAGCGTCTATTACTTATTGATTAATTGTCGTGCGGACGGTTGGTTTTCTGTCTGCGCGCCATGAAACCTTTTATACCGGGTAAATACCGATGAGCACGATCCACGATCAGGCAATGAATTATGTCTACCAGCAAGTATTGCAGCGGTTGCTGAGTTTTTTCTCACGAGCGGAGCGCACGGCGTTGCAGTTGCTGATCCAGCGACTGGCCGTGGCTGCTGGCGGCATGGAGAACATCGGTCAATTCAAAGTGCTGGTTAACCAGACCGGGTCGCGCGACAGCTGTTACACATTGGCGCTGCTGCGGGCAGCGCAATTGAGTATCGCCGGGCGTGCGCCCGGGACGTTTCAGCTACGGGTGGCGACTTTACGCTGGAACGGCAACAGTGACACGGCGCTGCAGAACATGCACCGCAGCTACGGCGCGCTGTTCCTCCATGACGATCCTCGGGTCGAGCTGTTGATGGTGGATCATCGCCAGGTCCTGCCATTCGACCATCAGGCACCGATCTGCGAAGAGGGGCGCGAAACCCATCGTCTAAACCTGCTGCTGCTGGGACATCGAAGAACCTACAGCGAAGCGCTTGAGTTGTGGGACGACGCTTATTTGGCCACTGCCGAGTACTACGGTCAGATCGCCCGATGGAACAATGGTGTCGATGCCATGATCGGCAGTGAGTCGTTACACCGCCAGAAGCACTTTCTCGACGGCTTGAGTCGCGCCGTTCAAAAAGCCGCCATTGCCGGTCCGCTGGTGACCTCTGCTGGCTTTGAAGCGCTGTTCCCGCTGCTCGACCGGCTGGGTGGTGATTACTATCGCGAGTTCTACACCGAAGAGGAACGCGTAGCGTGGCGCCCGGAAGGTGAGTTCGAAGCGTGTCGGCGCACCGGTTTCATCAACATCAATGACATGATCGTTGGCAAGCTCGAGGAGCGCTGGCCGTTGCTCAGTGACTTTCTTGGGTTCCAGGCGGACGACCTGAGCCTTTATCAAAGTGACGATGAATATGCAGATCCTCTGGTCGCTGCGCATCTGCGAGGAATGCAGGCGCGATTCATCGAGGGGAGAACCTACGAGGCCGGGGTCGGCGAATACCTGCAAAGCAACCTGGTGACGATGCGTCGCAGACAAGTACCCGAGCCGGTTTGCGAACAGATGCTCGCCCATTTCGGCAATCTGCAGGATTCGCGACAGTTGCGCGTGCAGGCGGAAGGCTGGCTCTCGGCCGGTTTCGATTTGAACGAGATCCAGCTGATGTGCCTGCTGTTTGCGCCGTTTGTTGATAGCGGGGCGGGGCTGGAACGGTTTCTGCGCAATTGTCATCCCGGCATGTTGGTGGCATTGCCGGATCTACACCGGGCAATGCAGGGCCTGCATGCGCCTGAGCAAGTGCTGAAGTGGATGACGGACGTCAGCGGGTTGCCGGTCAAATTGATTGTGCGTCTTTACTCGATGGGACCCGTTCGGTTACTTGCGTGCGGCGACAGCGCCAGTGCGGAGGAGGCGGGTACCGAGCCGACAAACGATCGATCGGCGGAAGGCTGACCGTGAGCCAATCGCCTAACCCTGAATCACAGCCCATGGATGCCGGCTCGTGAAAGCGTCGCGGGAAAACGACTTTGTTTATCAGGCTGTCTATCGCTACCTGACGCTGCTGATCGAGGAAGCCGGGAGCAGCTCGGCAGTGCGCCTGCCTTCCTTGCGGCAACTGGCTGATCGACTGAACGTGTCGATCTCGACCGTCCAGTACGCCTATTCGTTGCTGGAAAAGGAAGGTCGGGTTTATTCAATCGCCAAATCCGGTTATTACGCGAAAGCACTGCCCGCACTGGACGTGCCTGGTTGTGGCAGGGACCTGCTCGAAACCGTCTACGTCAATACCCAGCGACCGGGCATGTGTGTATTGAGCGCCGATGACCCGGCTTCGCTGCAACCGCTGGACCGTCCTTTGCTGATGCTTGAGCGGGAACTGCTGCGCCAGTACCCGCGCCAGCCGCAAGTACTGGTGCAGCCTTGCGGTGAGCTGGAGTTACGCACCGTACTGGCTGCGCGTTACACCTCATCGACGGTGAATTGCTGGCATGCCGATGACGTCTACATCGGTGCCGATTTGCGCGGGGTGCTGGAAATTCTGATTTCGGTGCTCGAGTTGCGTGGGGCCACCGTAGTGGTCGAGTCGCCGTGTGACTGGGTGATCCTGCGTCTGCTGGATTGCGCCCAAGTGCGCGTGATCGAGCTGCCGCTGCTCGCCGGCGGGGTGATTGATCCGCAACGCCTGGAGTCTTTGCTCAAGAACGAGCCGGTGCGGCTGATCCTGTTGTCCTCAGCGTTGAGCATGCCCCACGGCAGCCTGCTATCTGCGACCAATCGACAAGCCATCGCCCATCTGCTTGGGTGTCATGGCACCTGGGTTCTGGAAAACGACTGTCACAGCGAACTCGATGAAGGGGTCGACTCCCAACGCCTGCGCGACTGGCTGGACCCGGATCGCCTGCTGGTGTTTTCCACGTTCGAGAAGTTCATCGGTGCAGAGGCGCCTTTTGGTTTTGTCCTGTCGCGCCATTGGCGCAGTGAGTTGCAACGCCATTTCCTGTTGCGCGCCTTTAGCTTGTCGCTAATCCGTCAGAAAGCGATTGCGAGATTGTTGGGCGGCGGACGGCTGGACCAGCATTTGTCGGTACTGCGACGGATGCTGAAGGAGCGACGAACGCAGTTGATCCAGTTATTGCGCGAGCGTCTGGGCGACGCGTTGCAGTTTGTCGAGCCGCAGGGCGGGGCGACGGTCTGGGTAAGCTCGTTGCGTCCGGTAGACATGGAGAATGTGTTTCAGCGCCTGCTCAAGCAACAGATCATTATTGCGCCAGGGGAGTTGTTCAGTCTGCAGGGGTTGCATGCGCACCATCTGCGCTTGAGCTCATTGGGCCATGGTGACCACGATCTGGGGAATATCGTCGGGCTGCTGGGCGACGCATTGCGGATGGCACCCGAAAGTTAACGTTAAAAAACATCGGGAGTGTCCCGGATAGATCCCGTCGCACTACGGTCAAACTGCCAGTAAACTGCGTTCTATTCCTGAATCACTCTATTTCAGAGGTTTTTGCATGACACTCAGTCCTTTTGCGGGCAAACCGGCACCGGCAGAATTGTTGGTCGATATCCCGCGACTGGTAACGGCCTATTACACCGGCCAGCCTGACGCTTCCATTTCCACGCAGCGTGTGGCGTTTGGCACGTCGGGGCATCGGGGCAGTTCTTTCGACCTGAGTTTCAACGAATGGCACGTGCTGGCGATCAGTCAGGCGATCTGCCTGTATCGCGAGGCCCAAGGGATCACCGGGCCGCTGTTTGTCGGCATCGACACTCACGCGTTGTCGACTCCCGCGGGTGCCAGCGCTCTGGAAGTGCTGGCGGCGAACGGTGTGACCGTGATGATCGCCGAAGGCGACGAGTACACGCCGACTCCGGCCATTTCCCATGCCATTCTTTGCTACAACCGCGGCCGTACTTCGGGCCTGGCCGACGGCATCGTCATCACGCCGTCGCACAACCCGCCACAAAGCGGTGGCTACAAATACAACCCAACCAACGGCGGCCCGGCAGACACCCACATCACCAAGTGGATCGAAGCCAAGGCCAACGAGTTGCTGGCCAATAAACTGGCTGGCGTGAAGCGCATCAGTTACGAGCAGGCGCTCAAGGCCAGCACCACCCATCGTCACGACTACGTGAATACCTACGTTGCCGATCTGATCAACGTGATCGACTTCGATGCCATCCGTGATGCCAAGCTGCATTTGGGTGTCGATCCGCTGGGTGGCGCAGGGGTGCGCTACTGGTCGGCGATTGCCGAGCACTACCGTCTGGATCTGGACGTGGTGAACAAGCAAGTCGATCCAACCTTTCGTTTCATGACCGTCGATTGGGACGGCCAGATTCGCATGGACCCATCATCGAGCCATGCGATGCAAGGCTTGATTGGTCTGAAGGAGCGTTTCGACGTGGCGTTTGCCTGCGACCCGGATCACGATCGCCACGGCATCGTGACTCCTTCCGGTGGCTTGCTCGCGCCGAACAACTATCTGGCAGTGTCTATCGATTATCTGTTCCAGAACCGTCCGCAGTGGCGTGCCGATGCTGGCGTGGGCAAAACCGTGGTCAGCAGCGGTCTGATTGATCGTGTCGCCAAGCGTCTGGGGCGTCGTCTCTACGAAGTGCCGGTCGGTTTCAAATGGTTTGCGGACGGCTTGTTCGACGGTTCGCTGGGTTTTGGCGGCGAGGAGAGCGCCGGTGCATCGTTCCTGCGCAAGGACGGCGGTGTCTGGAGCACCGACAAGGATGGTCTGATCCCGGCACTGCTCGCGGCAGAAATGACCGCTCGCACCGGCCGCGACCCAAGCCAGGCCTATAAAGCGCTGACCGATGAACTTGGAGAGCCGTTCTCGGTACGCGTAGACGCCAAGGCCAACCCGGAACAGAAAGCCCTGCTGAGCAAGCTGTCGCCGGAGCAAGTCACTTCGACCGAATTGGCGGGCGAGAAGATTCAAAGCATTCTCAGCCACGCACCGGGCAATGATCAGGCGATTGGCGGCTTGAAGGTAATGACCGAGAACGGCTGGTTCGCGGCGCGTCCGTCAGGCACCGAAGACATTTACAAGATCTACGCAGAGAGCTTCATCGGCGACGAGCACCTCAAGCAATTGGTGGTTGAAGCGCAAACTCTGGTGGATGGCGCAATTTCCAGCAAATAAGCTGAAGTCCACCGCGCCAAAAAAAGGGGCAACCATTGCGGTTGCCCCTTTTTTTGCCTGCGATCAGGCGATCAAGCCAGGTCCACCAACACAATCTCACTGTCTTCAATCGCAGTAACGGTCAGTACCTGCTCATGCGCAACCGCCACACCGTCTCGAGCTTGTGCACGCAAGCCATTGACTTCAATCACACCCGTAGCCGGCACCAGATAAGCGCGGCGTCCTTCGTCGAGACGATATTCCGCCGTCTCACCAGCCTTGATATTCGCCGCCACCAAACGTGCATCGGCGCGGATACGCAGGCTCTGATCATCGCCATCCTTACCGCTGGCAAGGGTCACAAACCCTTCACGCTGACCTTTGGGAAAGGGTTTCGCACCCCAGGACGGCGGGGCGCCGGTTTCGGTGGGCAGGATCCAGATCTGGAAGATCTTGGAGTCCTGGGCTTCCAGGTTGTATTCACTGTGCGCGATACCCGTGCCGGCACTCATGACTTGCACGTCGCCAGCCTCGGTGCGGCCCTTGTTGCCGAGGTTGTCCTGATGGGTAATCGCACCTTCGCGCACGTAGGTGATGATCTCCATGTCGCGGTGCGGGTGCTGCGGGAAACCGCTGCCTGCGGCGATTACGTCATCGTTCCACACCCGCAGATTGCCCCAGCTCATGCGTTGAGGGTCGTAGTACTCGGCGAACGAAAAATGGTGATGGGCATCCAACCAGCCATGATGGGCGGCGCCCAGTGTGTTGAAAGGTCTGAGTTCAAGCATGATCGTCTCCTCAAAAGGTTAGTGACGGGGCGCAGTTATCGCGCCCGGCCCAAGACCGGTGGTTTATGACGGCGATCATCTATCAGCCAAGTATCGATAAAAAGCGTAAAAAGTGCGGTATTAAGATCGAATAAGCCGATCAAAAAAAGCTCGAAGATTTCTTATCCCACCTTCAATTCATCGCCTAAACCAATGAAGCGTAAGCATTTCGCTAGAACCCGGCGTTAAATAAAGACACCATAGCCTTCAACAGCCTTACTTACTGGAGCCCGTCAGCGTGGCGCAACAAACCCCCGATCTTCCTCCCGAACTTCGCCCATTGGCCGAGATGCCGTGGTTCAAACGTATGGCCGCACGTTTCTTCGGCCACGGTTTGACGCGTTTGCGCGCGCAACACCGTGCGTCGTGGCTGCATGGTCAGGCGGATGGCTTTCGTAGCGGTCACACCGCGGGTGTCGAGTACGGTTACAAAGAGGGCAAGCTCGAGGGGTTTGAAGAAGGTCGGCAAGTGTTGCTGATCCGCGACAGCCGCAACACCGAACATCGTCCGCCAAGCGTGGACAACCTCCTGTTCGACGACTGGCGCCTACCGCTCACCGCTGAGCTGAAGAAGCGCATCAAGGCTGATGTCGCGCGTTTACTTCCCGCGCACGCTCAGCCGAGCACTGCGCAGTGGAAGATGATTTTCAGCGATACGCCTTCGACTTCCGTGGTAGCCGGCGCCGGAGCGGGCAAGTCGACCACGCTGGTCCTGCGCATTCTACTGTTGACGCACTATCTGGGCTTTGAACTCGATTCGATGACCGTAGTGACCTTCACCCGCGAATCGCGCAAGGACTTCATCAACAAGCTGATCGAGCTGTTTGCGTTGTGGGGGCGGGCGCTAAGCCTGAAACAGGCGCGGGAACTGGTGCGAACCTTCCACTCGCGAATCCTGCCGATGGTACGCAGCCTGGCGGGTTTCGAGCGGTTGCAGGCTTTCGAGAACCTCAGCCATCGAGCGCCCGGTGCTGACGAGGAGGTCGACAGCAATCCGTTCGACCTGCGTATCAACGACGCGCAGCGCCAGCAGCTCAATGCCTGCTATCACCGATTGTTCACGCAGGACGAGCGTTTCCGCCAACTGATCCAGCCGATGGCAAAGGCCGGGTTGCAGCTCAAGGAGCTGGAGCGTGATCACCCCGATGTACAGAAGCGCATGGCCGTCACCGAGCTGGCGGCCAAGCGCGATGAAGAACTGTGCGATGCGATCGAAGATCTTTGGTTCGGCGCCGGTGCCTGGCCTATCAAAGGCATTGAGCCCAACCGGCAGACCTTCGAAATCAATGGTTCGACATTTCACTGTCACGGCTACATTCCAAGCCTTGATGCTTGGGTCGTACTCGGTTTCGACCCTAGGGAAAACGCCCAGCTCTGCCGACCGAATGCGAAACTTTCGATACGTGCAGAATGGGCAGTAAAGCGCACCCTGTTTCAAGCATTCTGTCGTAAGCCATTGATATGGCTGGATAGTTACGAGTCGTCAAAACGCGTTTTGGCGACATTGGCAGGCGATGCCAGTGCAGGCCCGGGCTTCGATTACAAGGTCAAAGGTGAACTCGCTTCCGCGCCGTTGCTCGACTGTTTCGTGGCGGCGGCCGGGTTTATCGAGAACCTGGGGCTGGACGTGCCGGATGCGGTTGGCCGCATGAGTTTCGCCAAAGATGACCCCGACCGGTTTTTCTTCGAGGCGTTGAGCCTGTTCTGGCGTGCCCTGGAAGATCACCTGCTCGACCAGAAGCCGCCGATCATGACCTACAACCGCATGTTCGCGCTGTTCAGCGAGCACTCGCCGGAAAACCTCAAACTGCTCAGCGATGAACTGCTGCGACCCATGTCGCACCTGATGATCGATGAGTTTCAGGACGTTTCGCCACAGATCGTTTCGTGGATTCGCGCGAGCCTCTCGGAGATTCGCAGCCGTGGGCCGGCCATGCATGTCGGACGAGGCGCGCAGCGCTCGTCGCTGCTATGTGTGGGGGATGACTGGCAATCGATTTACGGCTGGCGCGGCAGTTCACCGAGTTACTTCATGGAGTTCAACAAGGAATTCCCGTCGCCGAGCACCACGCGAGTGATGCTCAGTGATAACTATCGCAGTCATCAACACATCATCGATGCGGCGGAACACATCGTCCGTGCCGCGCCCGCGATCCCAGGTAAGAAGGCCAAGGCGAGCGGCGAGCCCAAGCCATTGCTGCCAGTCAACGTACTGGAACGCGACGATCAGGCACTGGGCGAACGCCTGGCAGAGCATTATCGGCAGGGCCATTCAATCTTGATGCTTTATCGAAAAAGCAGCGATAAGTTATTGATAGAAAAGCATATTCAGTCTGTAGTTAATGTTGATTCGAGCTTGCCGTACAAAGCTCGTCGCTTGAAACAACTGACGTATCACAGCGCCAAGGGCCTGCAGGCAGACGCGGTATTCCTGCTCGGTGACTGTCAGCATCTGACCAGTTCTCCTTACAAGAACCAGGTTTATCGCATGGCCGGATTGGGCAAAACCGGCGACAGCGAGCCGTATGACAGCGCGCAAAAGGACGAGATCTTGCGCCTGGCGTACGTCGGGATTACCCGTGCGGTCAGCCATTGTTATTGGTATGTCGAGCCGCAGGAGCCGCAAGCGGTGAACATGCCCAAGGCGTCCGACCGAGTGGCGAAGGGCAAGCCATTCTTCGTTGACCATCGAGCAGAAAAGCAAACCGCGTGACCCACAAGAAAGCCCGCATCAATGCGGGCTTTTTTTTGTAAATCATAGAGTTATGCGTAATTCCTGAGAGACTCTGGAGGTATGAAAGCGTCCAGCTCATCCTCCACAGCCTCGATAATTCGCTCGACGTCTGCCGCATTCATTACCGTTGCGCACGGGATGCCAGCGATAGCGATCATGGTTTCACCACTGGCTCGATCAAACAATCGGGCAATCATGCTTCCCGGTGCATCCATCGTTGCTTCGAAACCCATGGGATGAAAATGCCAGCGCATCAGCTGGCAGGCGTTGGGGAACGTGACTTTGCTTGACCCGTTATTCATGTGTTGCCCGCCTTCTTCATCGAGCGCTTCCTTTAGCTCATGTTAGGTGGGAAGAGCCTTCATTGGCTCAACCGGTGACTGACATTAAAAGTAGCATCTCAATGTGAAATTCCTGTGGGAATTTTCAGTTCATTTAGCGATTGATTCGTATTTTTTGATGTAAGTCATGGCCTACGCATTCATCGCCAAAATGCCATCATGGATTAGTCATTGATGCCCGTGCCGAACTTCGGCAAGCTCGGTTCTTTTTCGCCGAGCTCCTTATGCACGCCGACGACGACGGCCCCGCACAGACCCAGGCCACGACCGCCACGGTCATGCGCTATCACTTGAGCTGGAAACACCGCGACCTGGACAGCGTGATGGCGCTGTATCACCCGGACATTCAGTACAGCGATTTTTTCCAGAACCGCGTGCTCGGCCTCGACGAGTTGCGCGAGTACGTGCGTGTGAGCATGCCGCGCGAATCCGACGAAGCGCTTGAGCATTGCGACCGCATTCGCGTTGATGGCAACACTGCGTTCATTCAGTACGAAGTGACCCTGCGCGGCGGCGAGGGACTTGTGTCGTTCCGCTCCAGCGAGGCGATCACGGTCAAGGACGGGCTGATTTGGCGCGTAAATGAATACGCCTCGTTGGTGCGTGCACAGGTTGGCAATACGACTGCGCCGAGCCAGCGCCCGGCCGTCAGTCGCCTGGGCCTGTCGCCGCGTCAATTGAGTTTTATGGCCGACGATCTGCAGCAATACTTCGAACGCCAGCAACCGTACCTGGATCCAGAGCTTGACCTGCAACGGGTTGCAAAGGAGTGCGGGTACAGCCGCAATCAGATTTCCTACCTGCTTAACCAGGTGCTTGGGCAAAGTTTCTACCGCTACGTCAACCACGCGCGACTGCAACATCTGCTCAAGTCACTGGACGATGCCGCGCCGCCAGTGCGCATCGATGAGTTGGCGTTCGCCGCGGGTTTCAATTCGTTGTCGGCGTTTTACAGCTGTTTCCGCCAACACACCGGCCTGTCGCCCAAGGCTTACGTTAAACAAATTTCTTTGCGGACACGCGCGCAAGACATCTCCTGAGGTCGCGCACTAGGATCGACGCCATCGAAGGTTTTCAGTGGCGGAGTCTTGCATGCCGGCGTGGCGCACTATCAGTTTGTGGATGGATCAACTCGACGAGCCGCTGATCGCGCGGCCCGAGCTTGAGCGGGATCTGGACGTCGACGTGGCGATTATCGGCGCCGGTTACACGGGGCTGTGGACGGCGTACTACCTGAAGAAGCACGCGCCGGGCTTGGACATCGCGATTATCGAGGCGCAAACCGCCGGGTTTGGCGCATCCGGGCGCAACGGCGGCTGGCTGATGGGCAATCTGCTTGGCGAGGAGCGTTTGCTCGCCGGACTGTCCCCCGAGCAACGCCGCGCCTCGTTTGATCTGCTGCACAGCATCCCCGATGAAGTGGAAGTCGTCCTCGAACGTGAAGGTATCGACTGCGATTACCGCAAGGGCGGCGTGCTGTACTGCGCGGCGCGCTACCCGGAACAGGAAGCGACACTGCGCGACTACCTGGCCAAACTCCACGCCCAGGGTCTGACCGACGACGATTACCGCTGGCTCAGCCCCGAGCAACTGGCGCAGCAGATACGTGTCGCCAAACCTTACGGTGGCATCTACGCCCCGCATGTGGCGACCATTCACCCGGCCAAACTGGTGCGCAGCCTGGCGCGCACCGTACAAGGCATGGGCGTGAAGATTTACGAAAACAGCCCCGTTACGCATTGGCAGTCGGGCAGTTTGCGCACTGCCAAAGCCAATGTGTGCAGTCGCTGGATCGTGCCGGCGGTGGAAGGGTATTCGGTGACATTGCCACCTCTGGGTCGCTACCAATTGCCGGTGCAAAGCCTGATCGTCGCCACTGAACCGCTGTCCGCCGCTACGTGGGACGAGATCGGCCTCAGTCGCGGCCAGGCTTTCAGCGAATTCAGCCGTCAGGTCACTTATGGCCAGCGCAGTGCTGACAACCGTCTGATTTTCGGCGCCCGCGGTGGTTACCAATTCGCCGGCAAGCTGCGCCACAACTTTGACCTGACCCGCGATGAAGTCGAGCTGCGTCGTTATCTGTTCGGTGAACTGTTCCCGCAACTGAAAAATGTGCAGATCACTCACGCCTGGGGTGGCAACCTCGGCATGTCCCGCCACTTCAAGCCGCACATGCTGTGCGATCGGGCCAACGGCATTGCGTTGGCCGGCGGTTATGGCGGGGAGGGCGTCGGTGCCAGCAACCTCGGCGGCCGTACCCTGGCCGATCTGATCCTTGAGCGCGACAGCGAACTGGTTAACCAGCCGTGGGTGCTGCCGGACGGCGGGATTCATGCGCTGCGTGCCTGGGAGCCGGAGCCGTGCCGCTGGCTCGGTTACAACGCGATCATCAAAAGCTTCGTCCACGAAGACCAGACCCTCGCAAACCCGGCGACTGCGCCATGGCGGCGCAAGCTCGCCAGCCGGGTGGCAGGGTTCATGGAAGGTTTCATGCACTGACAGTTGTTTATTCACAAGACAGGTAACGCCATGAGCATCACCCAGTTCAAAAACACCGCCACGTTACAACTCGATGAATCCAACCCGGTCGCCGTGCCGCTTGGTGAGCCGATAGCCATTGCCTCAACGACCAGCGTCGAGCGCGACGATGGTGTCGAAACCGGCGTCTGGGAATGCACGCCCGGCCGTTGGCGCCGGCAGATCACCGCGCAGGAGTTCTGTCATTTCATTTCCGGGCGTTGCACATTCACCCCGGACGACGGTGGCGAAACCCTGCACATACAAGGTGGCGACGCATTGATGTTGCCGGCCAACACGCTCGGTATCTGGGATATCCAGGAAACCGTGCGCAAGACTTACGTGCTGATTTTCTGATTGCTTGAGATTGCCTGCCAAACAACAATAGCCTCTACAGGAATCGCCCCCTGAATTCATAGAATAAGCGCAACGCTTGAAACGAGAGGCAGAGAGCCAGCCACCGGTAGAATCCAGGCTCTCACACCGAAGGATTCAAGCGCAGATGACTACGCATTACCGGCAGCTGACTCA
>NZ_JAENSQ010000036.1:0-46477 GCF_016613125.1 Pseudomonas sp. MF6776 | reverse complement strand
CTGAGTCAGCTGCCGGTAATGCGTAGTCATCTGCGCTTGAATCCTTCGGTGTGAGAGCCTGGATTCTACCGGTGGCTGGCTCTCTGCCTCTCGTTTCAAGCGTTGCGCTTATTCTATGAATTCAGGAGGCTTCGATTCGGCGACTGACAAACTAAAGTGGAGCGATCTGGTGCAGTTGGGCCAGGAAGAAGTCTTCACCGTCGCAAAAACAAACTGGCTGACGCCACCCAGACTACCCGGCGCATCAGGATATTTCGAAATAGTCAGAACTATCCCTGACGGGCTTTCAGGGAATGGGCTAGTTGTCGGCATCTGGATACGAAACGACCCGAATGGCGAGTTTTTCATTTCGTGTTCGGACGTGAGTTTCAAAGGTGGAGGTGTACCCGAAGAACCTCACAATATCGGCAGCTTTATCAACGGCGACATGGGTGCCCTCAAGCCCGGTGATTCTGTGCACTTTCGGATCTTCGGTAACGATGGGGCAAAAAAAGAGCTGGTCGATATCATCCATAAAATCAGCGCAGCTAATTTGCCGCCTGCTCGATGGGGCAAGGAAATAGCTGACCAGGTCGACCCCACTATCGCCAGAATTGGCGAGTTGCAGGGTCCGACCGTTACTTACAACGTGCAGAACCCTTCAAGCAACTCGACTTATGCCACTCAAAAAGGTTACAGCCAGGCCATGTCGATCATTGCAGGCGAGGATCCAGGCCCTGTTAATCCGGCGCCACCGGTCGCGCGCATCACCGGGCCTGCGACATTGAAGACGGGGCAACCCTTTACGTTCAACGGCACGTCATCATCGGCAAGTAATGGCGCCCTGCTCTTTCAGTGGGCAGTTCCAGGGATGACAGGCGCACAGGACGGCCCGACCGTCAGCGGCATCGCATTACCCGTCACACAGCCAAGCAAGTTCACGGCCCGCTTGAATGTTCGCGATCCGAAAAATGGTAAAACGGACCAAGCGGAGTTCGAATTTACCGTGACGCCAGCCAGCGACGGCGGAGAGTACCCGGCCTACAAAGAAGGCACCCCGTATAGGGCCGGCGATATCGTGACTAACGCGGGCAAAAACTATCAGTGCAAACCCGAACCTGTCACTGCCTGGTGTGCCGGCGCCGCGTGGGCTTATGCCCCAGGGGCAGGCTCTTCGTGGAAAGATGCCTGGGATGAAGTTGAATGAATCATCAGTGCGCAAGTACACGTCGCATGGCGCCTTATTTCGAGCAACACCACTGTGGACGATGGACTTGAACTGCAACGGGTAGGGAGCGTTATCGACATGAAGATCAGCTTGCCGGCGATGGCGGTGTATCAGTCAGTTATATTTTGACTGTTGTGCCGCTATCGTCGGCAAGCCAACTCCTGCGTGGGTTGGCATGTCCTTGAGTTAACGGACCACACCCTCTTCGATCAGCAGCTTGAGAATCGCCTGAGCGCCGTCTTCGGCGCTCACGCCCTTGAGCACCTGCCCCCCGCCACCACTGGCCTTGGCCGTAGCAGCCTTCATCCTGTCAGCACCACTTTTGGCCTTGATCACTTTCAAGCGCTTCGGCCGCGGCTTGGCCGGTTGCAGCGTGGCGACAGACAAAAGCTCATCGTCGATAACTTCGACGTCATCAGCCTCCAACTGCCCACGCCGCGCCGGCCCATAAGCACTCTGCCGAGGCTTCGGCGCAGCGTTATCCACAGTCGCCAGAAACGGCAGCTTCACCTTCAACCGGCGACGTTGCCCACGCGGTAGCGCTTGCAACACCAATGCCGAACCATCATTGATCGACTCGACCTGGGCCAATCCAACCACCAGTGGCCAGCCCAGACCTTCGGCCAGCAGAAACGGCAACATCCCCGAACCTTCACCGGTTTCCGCCTGGCTACCGGTCAGCACCACCTGCGCACCGGCATCACGCAGATAAGCCGTCAGCGCCGGCAATGCATCGGCACCGGCGGGTTGTTCCAGCACGTGCATCTGCTCCAGGCCCATGCCCAGATAGGCGCGCAATGCGGGTTCGGCGACATCGCCGGCGTGCAGCACTTGCAGGTTGTCCCCAGCCAGTTGCAAACCCAGTTCCACTGCCCGTGCATCCTGCTCCGCCCGGCGTGGGCGGCCGGAGGTCGGGTGGGCGCCGATTGAAACCAGACTGATGATTTTCGTGTTCATAGCGTTTCCTTAAGCCGCATCGCGCTTGGCGTCGTTGCGGTAGGCCGCTACCGCCGCGATCAAGGCTTGAAGAATCTCTGCGCTCTCGCCGATCACTGACAGGTCGGCACGTTTGATCATGTCGCAACCCGGATCGAGGTTGATCGCCACCACTTTGTCGCAGGCGCCAATGCCTTGCAGATGCTGGATCGCGCCGGAAATCCCCACCGCCACATATACCCGCGCAGTGACCCAGGTACCGGACGCGCCAACCTGACGATCGCGCGCCATGTAGCCGTCGTCCACCGCCACCCGCGAAGCGCCTTCGGTGGCACCCAGTGCGGCAGCAGTCTGGTGGAACAGCGCCCAGTCCTTGACCCCGTTACCGCCAGAGAAGATGAACTCGGCCTCGGCCATCGGAATGGCCGCAGGGTCCACCGACACCGCGCCCAGATCCTCGATTCGCGACAAGCTGCGCGCGACGTTTGTGGATAACTCCACGGGCAGCGCTTCGTGGCGAGTTTCGCTGACCGGTTCTGCGCATTCGGCCGAGGCCAGAATCAATCGTGCGACCGGACGCGCCAGGTCTTGCAGCCCCGCACCAGCGCGGCCGATGCATTGCTCATCCTTGACCTGCCAGACCCGTGTGGCCGGGCGTTCTCCCAACGCTGCAGCAAAGCGACGGCCGAGTTCACCGCCACCGCTGCGACTGTCCGGCAGCAACCAGTGACGCGGACTGAACTGGTTATCCACAGCCCGCAGGCCCTGCACCCGTTGTTCCGGTGCATAACCGTTGAATTCTTCGCCATCGAGCACCAGCAAGCGATCAACGCCCGCCGTGGCAAATGCGCTTTCCTTGTGCTCGCCGAACACCACCGCCAGCACCGCCCCATCCTTGCCGGCCAACTCATGGGCAAGACCCAGCAAGTCGCGGTCGTGGCTGCTCAAGCGGCCACCGACCATGTCCGGCACCACGCTGATGTAGAACGCCGGGGCCGGCACCTGATGCAGCGGCAATTGCACCTCTACAGCGGCGGAACGCCTAGTCGCCCCGCCCTGTTGCGCGCCGCTGCGGTCGATACGCTTGATGCCGTTGGGGCCAATAAAACCGATGCCGTGCAGGTTTTTACGGATGACGCCGTTCGGCCCCATCCAGCTGTGTTGTGCCGGTTGCATCGCCGCGTGCAGCGGATGCAGTCGGTTGCGGGCGATCCATTCGGCGCGCGGATCGCGGCGGATAATGTCGCTCATCAGTGGGCCTCCGCGGGTTCACGTTTGGCCGGCGTGGTCGGCTTGCTTGGCGCGGCGTCTTCGAGCAGCGCATCGGCGACCAGTTCGGCAATGTCCTTGATCAGTGGACGCGGTTCGACCACGCCTTCGAGCATCGCCGTGCACTGTGGACAACCCACGGCCACCAGTTCAGCACCGGTTTCGCGGATGTCGTCCATGCGCATGTCGGGGATACGCTGTTTTCCCGGAATGTCGGTGATCGGCGCGCCGCCACCGCCGCCGCAGCAGCGCGAACGGAAGCCCGAACGTTGCATCTCTTTGACTTCGATACCGAGCGCACGCAGCACTTCACGCGGCGCTTCGTACTCACCGTTGTAGCGGCCGAGATAGCATGGATCGTGATAGGTCACGCTGTTGCCTTTGTGCTGCCCGAGGTTGAGCGCGCCCGCCTGAATGATTTCCGCCATGTAGGTGCTGTGGTGCTGCACCAGGTAATTGCCGTCGAACGCACCGTACTCGTTTTTCAGCACATGAAAACTGTGCGGATCACAGGTGACGATGCGGTTGAAACTGTATTTGGCCAAGGTCTGGATATTGCGTTTGGCGAGCTGCTGGAACGTCGCTTCGTCGCCAAGACGGCGGGCCACATCGCCGCTGTCACGTTCCTCAAGACCGAGTACGGCGAAGTCGACTTTCGCTGCCTTCAGCACTTTGACGAAGGCGCGCAAGGTGCGCTGGTTGCGCATGTCGAAGGCGCCGTCGCCGACCCAGAACAGCACGTCAGTGGATTTCTTTTCGCTGAGCAGGTTCAGGTTCAAATCCGCCGCCCAGTTCATCCGCCCGCCCGGTGCGAAACCGCCGGGGTTGTCGGTGGCGATGAGGTTTTCCAGCACCTCGGCGCCCTTGTTCGGTGTTGCGCCTTTTTCCAGGGTGAGGTGGCGGCGCATGTCGACGATGGCGTCGACGTGCTCGATCATCATCGGGCACTCCTCCACGCAGGCGCGGCAGGTCGTGCACGACCACAGGGTCTCGGCATCGACCAGACCGTTGACGATCGGTTGATGCGGATTGCCTGCATGCTCGCCGACTGGTTTGCCTGGATACGGGCTGCCAGCGAACTTGGCATCGGTGCCGCCAGCGAGGCCGACGACCATGTCCTGAATCAGTTTTTTCGGGTTCAGCGGCTGGCCGGCAGCGAACGCCGGGCACGCGGCTTCACACTTGCCGCACTGCACGCAGGCGTCAAAACCGAGCAACTGGTTCCAGGTGAAATCCTTGGGTTTTTCCACGCCCAGCGGTGCGCTCGGGTCGTTGAGGTCCAGCGGTTTCAAACCGGTGGAACGACCGCCGCCGAAACGTTCGGCACGACGGTGCCAGGCCAGATGCAGCGCGCCAGCGAAGGCGTGCTTCATCGGCCCGCCCCAGGTCATGCCGAAGAGCAATTCCGAAACGCCCCACAGCACGCCAATCCCGAGAATCACTGCCAGCAGCCAGCCACCGAAGTTCTCCGGGAGTATCCCGGCCACCGGCAACGTCACCAGAAAGAATGACGCCGAGAAGGCCAGCAGGCTTTTCGGCAGGCGCATCCACGGGCCTTTCGACAACCGTGCCGGCGGGTTGCGCCGGCGCAGGTAAACGAAGATCGCGCCGACGAACATCACCGCCGACATCAGCAGCAAGGCGTAACCGAGGATGCGGTTATGCAGGCCAAAGCCATGCACCAGAATCGCCAGCACAATCGACGCCACCGCGCCGCCGGCCGTGGCCACGTGGGTGTTGGCGATGTATTTGTCCCGCGCCACCACATGGTGAAGATCGACCATGTACCGCTTGGGCATGGCCAGCAGGCCGCCGATCAGATCGACCTTCGAGGCCCGGCCCCGACGCCACATCGCCACCCGCCGCAACGCGCCAAGGACAGCGAGGCCCAGGGCTGCGAACAACAGGATTGGAAGAAGGGTGTTCAACATAGGTGAAGCTCCCACCAGTGCAACCTGGAGAAACACGATCCGCTTTACTGTGGGAGCGAGCCTGCTCGCGAAAGCGGTGAGTCAATCGACATCATCGTCAACTGACAGATTGCATTCGCGAGCAGGCTCGCTCCCACAGGGTTTGGTGCAAGCCGTCAGAAATCCTTGCACAACCGCAGTGCGTCGTAGATCGCGGCGTGTGTGTTGCGCTGCGCCACGCAGTCGCCGATGCGGAACAGCAAGTAGCCGTCACCCGTGGTGCTCAGCGATGGCTGCGGTTTGATCGCAAACAACGCATCGATATCGATCTGGCCCTTGTTGCGCGATCCTTCCTTGAGCCCGTAATACAGCTCTTCGTCAGGACGCACGCCGTTTTCCACGACCACCTGATCGACCACCCGCTCCTCTTTGGCACCGGTGTACTCGTTCTCCAGCACCGCGATCAGTTTGTCGCCCTCGCGATAGACCTTCTCGAGCATCATGTCGCCGGTCATGATCACTTCTTTCGGATACATGCTGCGGTAGTAAGTCGGGAACGACGTACCGCCAACGGCTACACCCGGTTTGATGTCGTCGGTGACGATCTCGACCTGGCTACCCTTGTCGGCGAGGAAGTCGGCAACCGACATCCCGGTGAACTCGCAAATGGTGTCGTAGACCAGCACGTTCTTGCCCGGCGCAACCTTGCCGTCGAGCACGTCCCAACTGCTGACTACCAACCCTTCGGCCGCGCCCCAGTGTTCGTTCTGCTCAAGAAACGGGTGTCCGCCAACCGCCAGCACCACGACGTCCGGACGCAAATCCATGATCGTCGCGGCATCAGCCGCAGTGCCCAGACGCAGGTCGACTTTCAGGCGCGCCAGTTCCAACTGGAACCAGCGCGTAATGCCGGCGATCTGGTCGCGCTGCGGTGCTTTCGATGCAGTAGTGATCTGCCCGCCGATGAATTCTTTCTTCTCGAACAGCGTCACGTCGTGGCCGCGTTCAGCTGAGACACGCGCAGCTTCCATCCCGGCCGGGCCGGCACCGACGACCACGACTTTGCGCTTGATGCCGGTGGATTTTTCGATGATGTGCGGCACGCCCATGTATTCACGGGACGTCGCGGCGTTCTGGATGCACAGCACGTCCAGACCTTGGTATTGACGGTCGATGCAATAGTTGGCGCCCACACACTGTTTGATCTGGTCGATCTGACCCATCTTGATCTTGGCGATCAGGTGCGGGTCGGCGATGTGCGCGCGGGTCATGCCGACCATATCGACATAACCG
Source organism: Pseudomonas sp. MF6776 (assembly GCF_016613125.1). NCBI lineage: Bacteria > Pseudomonadati > Pseudomonadota > Gammaproteobacteria > Pseudomonadales > Pseudomonadaceae > Pseudomonas > Pseudomonas sp. MF6776. The sequence continues at coordinate 39,862 of NZ_JAENSQ010000036.1, read as the reverse complement.
CCCTCAAGAATCCGCGTGGCCTGGTTCGGGTCCTTGATGTTCTGCGCATGCAGAACCGGCGCTTTCACCACCTCTTTGATCCCGGCCGCCAAGTGCAGAAACGGCTCCGGTGGATAACTCATGTTGGGGATAACGTTGGCCAGGGTGTTGTGGGTATCGCAACCCGAACCGACCACGCCGATGAAGTCGAGCATGCCGGTGTCGTCGTAGTACTTGGCGATCTGTTTCATGTCCTCGTGGGACAAGCCGTCAGGGTGGAATTCGTCGCCGCACAAGCGGATGCCGACGCAGAAATCGTCGCCGACTTCCTTGCGCACAGCCTTGAGCACTTCCAGACCGAAACGCATGCGGTTCTCGAAACTGCCGCCCCATTCATCGGTGCGCTTGTTGACGCGCGGACTCCAGAACTGGTCGATCATGTGCTGGTGCACGGCAGACAACTCAACGCCGTCCAGACCACCGGCCTTGGCGCGGCCAGCAGCGGTGGCGTAGTTGCCGATCACCCGCCAGATTTCTTCCGGCTCGATGGTTTTGCAGGTCGCGCGGTGCACCGGTTCACGGATACCCGACGGCGACAGCAGGGTTGGCCAATGCTCGCCGTCCCAACGCGAGCGACGGCCCATGTGGGTAATCTGGATCATGATCTTGGCGCCATGCTTGTGCATGGCGTCGGCGAGGTTCTGGAAGTGCGGGATGATCCGGTCATCTGCCAGGTTCACCGATTTCCACCAGCCTTGCGGGCTGTCGATGGCCACACTGGACGAACCGCCGCAAATCGCCAGGCCGATGCCGCCCTTGGCTTTCTCTTCGTAATACTTGACGTAGCGGTCGGTGGTCATGCCGCCGTCAGTCGCGTAGACCTCGGCGTGCGCGGTGCTGAGCACACGGTTGCGGATGGTCAGTTTGCCGATCTGGATCGGCTGGAACATTGCTTCGAAAGCCATGACGGGTTCCTCGACTTACAACGGCTTGACGGTGAACAAGCCGTCTTCGTGGCCTTCTTCGGAGCCACCGTACACTTGCTCGGCAACCGTGCGAATCTTGCTGCCGCGAGCCTCAAGAATCTGATCCATCGCGCCGGCAAACCACCCGGTGAACATGTAGTCGACCTTGCGCCCGACCTTGCCGTAGACGTAGACAAACGCCGAGTGCTCGAGCTTGACGCTGGCGGTGCCTTTATCGAGGTCGATGTCCTGAATCTTGAACAGGCCCCAGCCGCGCTGCGACAGACGCTTCATGTAATGTTCGAACACCGCAACGCCTTCCAGGCCGTGGCATTCAGCTTCTTTTTCACACCAGTGCCAGGCAGATTTGTAGCCGGCCTTGTAGAGGATCTCGGCGTAGGCTTCGGCGCCCAGCACTTCCTCGATGCCCATGTGGTTATTAACGAAAAAGTGACGCGGCACGTACAGCATTGGCAGGGCGTCGGAAGTCCAGACACCGGTTTCGCTGTCGACTTCGATAGGCAATTGCGGGGCGATCTTGGCCATGGAAACTTAACTCCAGAAAAGTTTTAGATTCAGTGTTGGCCGCAGCCCTCACCCCAGCCCTCTCCCACAGGAGAGGGGGCAGTTCGGCGGCGGTCTTGGAAAGCGTTACTCGCCCCAGACGTCTTTCAAGACGTTGACCCAGTTTTCGCCCATGATCTTGCGCACCACACGTTCGGGATGGCCGCGCTTGAGCAGGGTTTCAGTCAGGTTCGGGAACTCGCCGACGGTGCGGATGCCCAGCGGGTTGATGATCTTGCCGAAGCTGGTCAGACGGCGGGCGTAGCCCTTGTCGTGGGTCAGGTATTCGAAAAAGTCCTGGCCGTGGCCCTGAGTGAAATCGGTGCCGATGCCGATGGCGTCTTCGCCGACGATGTTCATCACGTATTCAATAGCTTCGGCGTAGTCGTCGATGGTCGAATCGATGCCCTTGGCGAGGAACGGCGCGAACATGGTCACGCCGACGAAACCGCCGTGGTCGGCAATGAATTTGAGTTCTTCATCGGACTTGTTGCGCGGGTGCTCCTTGAGCCCCGACGGCAGGCAGTGGGAGTAGCAGACCGGTTTTTTCGATTCGAGGATGACTTCTTCGGAAGTCTTGGAACCGACGTGGGACAGGTCGCACATGACGCCAACGCGGTTCATCTCGGCGACGATCTCGCGACCGAAACCCGACAGCCCGCCATCACGCTCGTAGCAACCGGTGCCGACCAGGTTCTGGGTGTTGTAGCACATCTGCACGATGCCGACGCCGAGCTGCTTGAACACCTCGACATAGCCGATCTGGTCTTCAAACGCATGGGCATTCTGGAAGCCGAAGAGGATGCCGGTCTTGCCCTGCTCCTTGGCGCGACGGATGTCGGCGGTGGTGCGCACCGGCATCACCAGGTCGCTGTTCTCGCGGATCAGCTTCTGGCTGGCAGCGATGTTGTTGACGGTCGCCTGAAAGCCTTCCCACACCGACACAGTGCAGTTGGCCGCCGTCAGACCGCCCTTGCGCATGTCTTCGAACAGCTCGCGGTTCCATTTGGCAATGATCAGACCGTCGATAACGATGCTGTCGGCGTGTAATTCGGCTGGGCTCATCAGGCGTCCCCTTATTGGCGATTCATGCGCCGAATCGTCTGCCGGCGCTTTGGGGCCAGCATATGCCTCGGTGCACGGGCGACCGGGTGCAAAAACGACAGGGGAATTGCCGAAAGCGTCAATCCGCGACAAAGGGTCATCAGGCGGCCCGACCAGCCACCTGTTCAAGCCCGCAAGCTTGAGCCAGAATCCCCCGCATCTTGGATACACCACTGGATGAGAGCGGCGACCTCAATGAAATCGATCTTCCTGGCCCTGGCACTGATTGCGACCGGCGTACACGCCGCCGAAGAGTCCGACAACAACCCGTGCGACGCAGTCGAAAACGACGTGCAGACCCTGGAGTGCTCAGCCTACAGCCGCACCGCGGCCGAAGACCTGCTCAAGGACAACTACGCCAGCCTCACCGAACGCATGCAAACCGCATACGGCAAAAACCCGACGCAACTGGCTGACATCACCGCCAAACTCAAAACTGCCCAGCAGCAATGGCTGAAGACGCGGGACGCCGATTGCGCGGTAGAAGCCTTCCCGGCAACGGCGGGAAGCAAGGCCTTTACGATTGCGCAGAATGATTGCGTGGCGCGGATGAGTGACGAGCGGTCGGAGTTTTTGGAGTCGATTGGGCAGGAGTGAGTGTCTGATCTGTAAGCTGCACATCTATAGCTAATCAAAGGACACCCATGAACATCTGCGGCATCGAAATCAAAGGCAGCGAAGCGATCATCGCCGTGGCCGCTCTCGACGGTTCGACCCTGAGCCACATCCCTCTCGCCACCAAGAAAATCGCCCTCGAAGACGATGACGAGGCAGCCAACGTCAAACGCTTCGCCGCGCAGGTCGCGTCGTTTGTGCGCGAGAATTCGATTGACCGGATTGCGATCAAGAAGCGCAGCAAGAAAGGTGAATTTGCCGGTGGGCCGACGACGTTCAAGATCGAGGGTGTGTTTCAGTTGCTCGATGGGTGTGAGGTGACGCTGCTGTCGCCGCAGACGATCAATGCACAGGCCAAGAAGCACAATTTCGAGCTGCCGGGGACGCTGAACAAGTATCAGCATGAGGCTTATAAAGCGGCGTGTTCGGCGTTGGTGAAGAAGTAAGCATTCTTTCAGACGATACAAATCAACTGTGGGAGCGAGCCTGCTCGCGAATGCAATCTGTCTGTCGACAGTGGTATTGAATGGCACACCGCATTCGCGAGCAGGCTCGCTCCCACATTGGTTTTTGTGCCCCCATCAGGCTTGGGCAGTACGGCGGTCTTCTCGCGGACAGCGTGCGAACTTCGCCCGGTAGCTGCGAGTGAAATACGACGGTGATTCAAACCCGCAGGCAATGCTGACTTCGAGCACGCTCATATCCGTCTGGCGCAACAACTGCCGAGCCTTCTCCAGCCTTAAGCGCAGATAGAAATTGCTCGGCGTGTCGTTCAGATGCAGCCGAAACAACCTTTCCAGTTGCCGCCGCGTCACTTTGATCGATTCCGCCAGTTGCAGCGTGCTCAGCGGCGGTTCGCTGTGTTGCTCCATCTCGCCAATCACCTGCACCAGTTTCTTGTTGCTGATGCCATAACGCGTGGCGACCTCCATGCGCTGGTGGTCTTTGCGCGGGCGGATGCGGCCTAACACAAATTGCTCGCTGACCTGGATCGCCAGCTGCGGGCCGTGGGCCTGGGCGATCAGGTCGAGCATTAAATCGATGGAAGCGGTGCCACCGGCCGAAGTGATGCGCCGCCGGTCAATCTCGAACAGCTCCTGCGTCACGCTGAGCTGTGGATAAGATTCCTTGAACGCATCGATGGCTTCCCAATGCAGGGTCAGGCGATGGCCCTCAAGCAGGCCCGCCTCGGCCAGGACGAAGCTGCCGGTGTCGATGGCGCCAAGGGTGACGCCTTCGTTATCCAGGCGGCGCAGCCAGTGCTCAAGCGTCGGCGTGGCGAATTTCAGCGGTTCGAATCCGGCGACCACCAACAGCGTCGCGCCTTTCTTCAATGGTTCAAGCGCTGCGTCGGCATTGACCGACATGCCATTACTCGCCAGCACTGCCCCGCCATCGGCGCTCAGAACATGCCAGCGGTACAGTTCGCCGCGAAAACGGTTGGCCACCCGCAGCGGTTCGATCGCGGAGATAAAGCCGATCGCGGAAAACCCCGGCATCAGCAAAAAGTAAAAATCCTGGGACATGGGCGCACTCGGTTGGCGGGTAGCGTGGGTCGTTGATACGCCGATTGTCGTCAGCGTTCAAGCGCACAGGTCGCTACAGTGCAAGTGCCGGTCGCCGTAGTGCGCTTTCACGGGCGCATTGCTGCGTAACTTTGCATCACCGGCGCATCAGACGCCGGGAACCACAATAAACGACCTGCCGAGGAACCCGACATGAAACGACTGATCAGCAGCTGTGTTCTTGCACTCAGCGGTACCGCTTTCTTGAGCGCCAGCGTCATGGCGGCCGAACCCGCGTCTTGCCAGAACGTACGCATGGGCGTGGTCAACTGGACCGACGTGATCGCTACCAGCGCCATGACCCAGGTCCTGCTCGACGGCCTCGGCTACAACACCAAACAAACCAGCGCGTCCCAGCAAATCATCTTCGCCGGGATACGCGATCAGCGTCTGGACCTGTTCCTCGGCTACTGGAACCCGCTGATGACCCAGACCATCACGCCGTTCGTCGACGCCAATCAGGTCAAGGTCCTCGAAGCGCCTAGCCTCAAAGATGCCCGCGCCACCCTGGCTGTGCCGACTTACCTGGCTGACAAGGGCCTGAAAACCTTCGCCGACATCGCCAAATTCGAGAAAGAACTGGGCGGCAAGATTTACGGCATCGAGCCGGGTTCGGGCGCCAACACGCAGATCAAGGCAATGATCGCCAAGAACCAGTTCGGTCTCGGCAAATTCCAACTGGTCGAATCAAGCGAAGCCGGCATGCTCGCGGCGGTTGATCGCGCCGTGCGCCGCAAAGAGGCCGTGGTGTTCTTCGGCTGGGCGCCGCACCCGATGAACGTCAACGTGCAGATGACTTATCTCACGGGCAGCGAAGACGCCCTCGGCCCGAACGAAGGCATGGCCACCGTATGGACGGTCACGTCGCCCAAGTACGCCGAACAGTGCCCGAACATCGGTCGCCTGCTGACCAACCTGACGTACACCGCCGAAGACGAGAGCCGGATGATGCAACCGCTGCTCGATCACAAGGACGCCTTCGACTCCGCCAAGCAATGGCTCAAGGATCACCCTGAAGACAAGCAGCGCTGGCTCGAAGGTGTGACCACGTTCGATGGCAAACCGGCCGCTGAAAACCTGCAACTGACCAGCAAGTAAATCACCCCTGAATCACCGCTTCGCAGCCCGACAAGGGCTGCGGACAGACCCATCACGCCTGAAGGAAACCGCACCATGAACCACGACGTCATCATCACCTGCGCACTCACCGGTGCTGGCGACACGACCGCCCGCAGCCCGCACGTGCCGGTCACCCCGAAACAGATCGCTGCAGCCGCCGTGGAAGCCGCCAAGGCTGGCGCCACTGTGGTGCATTGCCACGTCCGTGATCCACAGACCGGCAAGTTCAGCCGTGACGTGGCGCTGTACCGCGAAGTGATGGAGCGGATCCGCGAATCGGACGTCGACATCATCGTCAACCTCACGGCCGGCATGGGTGGCGACCTGGAAATCGGCGCGGGCGAGAACCCGATGGAGTTCGGCCCGAACACCGATCTGGTCGGTCCGCTGACCCGCCTCGCTCATGTCGAAGAACTGCTGCCGGAAATCTGCACCCTCGATTGCGGCACGCTGAACTTCGGCGACGGCGACACCATTTACGTCTCCACCCCGGCGCAACTGCGCGCAGGAGCCAAACGCATCACCGAGCTGGGAGTGAAGGCCGAGCTGGAAATTTTCGACACCGGTCACCTGTGGTTCGCCAAGCAGATGATCAAGGAAGGCCTGCTCGACAACCCGTTGTTCCAACTGTGCCTGGGCATCCCGTGGGGCGCGCCGGCCGACACCACCACCATGAAAGCCATGGTCGACAACCTGCCGGCGGATGCCGTGTGGGCCGGGTTCGGCATTGGCCGCATGCAGATGCCGATGGCGGCGCAAGCCGTGCTGCTCGGCGGCAACGTGCGGGTCGGCCTGGAAGACAATCTGTGGCTGGACAAGGGCGTGCTCGCGACCAACGGCCAACTGGTCGAACGCGCCACCGAAATCCTCAGCCGCCTCGGCGCCCGCGTGCTGACTCCGGCTGAAGGTCGCAAGAAAATGGGCCTGACCCAGCGCGGCTGAACGAACTTATCTCAAAACCCTGTGGGAGCGAGCCTGCTCGCGAAGAGGCCCGTACATCCGAAGCATCTTCATCAGCAGAGCCACCGCTTTCGCGAGCAGGCTCGCTCCCACAGTTGATCGCCGAACTATTCAGGAATGTCGCCATGAGCTTTATCACCGAAATCAAAACCTTCGCCGCTCTCGGCAGCGGTGTCATCGGCAGCGGCTGGGTGGCTCGTGCACTCGCCCACGGCCTCGACGTGGTGGCCTGGGACCCGGCACCCGGCGCTGAAGCGGCATTGCGCAAACGCGTCGCCAATGCCTGGGATGCGCTAGAGAAAAACGGCCTGGCGCCGGGCGCTTCGCAGGATCGTCTGCGCTTTGTCGCGACCATCGAAGAATGCGTGCGTGATGCCGATTTCATTCAGGAAAGCGCTCCGGAACGTCTGGAACTGAAACTGGAATTGCACAGCAAAATCAGCGCATCCGCCAAGCCGAACGCGTTAATCGGTTCCAGCACTTCTGGCCTGTTGCCGAGCGAGTTTTACGAGAGCTCGACCCACCCGGAACGCTGTGTGGTCGGCCATCCGTTCAATCCGGTCTACCTGCTGCCGTTGGTGGAAGTGGTCGGCGGCAAGAACACCGCGCCTGAAGCCGTGCAAGCGGCTATGAAAGTCTATGAATCCCTCGGCATGCGCCCGCTGCACGTGCGCAAGGAAGTGCCGGGATTTATTGCCGACCGTTTGCTTGAAGCGCTGTGGCGTGAGGCGCTGCACCTGGTTAACGATGGCGTCGCCACAACGGGCGAGATCGACGATGCGATCCGCTTTGGCGCGGGTCTGCGCTGGTCGTTCATGGGCACGTTTTTGACTTACACGCTGGCCGGTGGTGATGCCGGGATGCGCCACTTCATGTCGCAATTCGGCCCGGCCTTGCAGTTGCCGTGGACCTATCTGCCGGCCCCGGAACTGACTGACAAGTTGATTGATGACGTGGTCGATGGCACCAGCGAGCAGCTTGGCGAACGTAGTATTTCGGCATTGGAGCGCTATCGTGATGATTGCCTGCTGGCGGTATTGGAGGCGGTCAGGACTACCAAGGAAAAGCATGGGATGAGTTTCAGCGAGTGATGCGTTTGGCATGACATTGCTGCCCTCACCCTAGCCCTCTCCCAGAGGTCCGAGGTGCTCGTGCGAGTTACGCCGACCTGAATTACCGAGCCGAAAACGAGTTTTGAATCGCATAAAGATCGGCTCCCTTTCCCCCTCGCCCCCCTGGGGGAGAGGGCTGGGGTGAGGGGGTAGCTTTTGATCCTGAAGACCATCCAACTGCCCGGAACCCAATCATGCCCACCCTTACCACCTACCAAACCCGCATCATCCCCGACTGGGTCGACTACAACGGCCACCTGCGCGATGCCTTTTACCTGCTGATTTTCAGCTACGCCACCGATGCCCTGATGGATCGCCTCGGCATGGACAGCAACAACCGCGAAGCCAGCGGCCACTCGCTGTTTACGCTTGAACTGCACCTCAACTACCTGCACGAAGTGAAGCTTGACGCCGAGGTCGAAGTGCACACGCAAATCATCGGCCACGACAGTAAGCGCCTGCACCTCTATCACAGCCTGCACAAAGTCGGCGATCCCCAGGAACTGGCCGGCAACGAGCAAATGTTGCTCCATGTCGATCTCGCCGGCCCACGCTCGGCACCATTCACCCCCGACACGCTGAATCATCTGCAAGCCATCGTCGCCGCGCAAACCGACCTGCCTGCCCCCGCTTACATTGGCCGCATCATCGCCCTGCCACCTGCCCGGTAGACCGCGTCATCGTTCATCGCGGGCAAGCCTGCTCCCACAGGGTTAGGCGCTGGTCACAAAAAGGTGTCCAGATCCAAAACCTGTGGGAGCAGGCTTGCCAGCGATGAATCCACCTCGGTCTTGCTGATTTACAGCCAAAAAAAACCCGATACCAGCCGTGACTGGATCGGGGCAGAGGTACTGTTGAGGAGCTGCGATGCGAGGGTGACCAAACCTTCGTGTTGCAAGCTGAGTTCAGTGTGCCGACTCCCCGGCACAGCGAGTTAGCCGAAAACGACCTGTTCATAGCCGTCGCGGCCACTGCGACAAATCGCTCTTGCCGTCACTTCACCCGCCTACCAGAATCGAACAACGACCTCCGTTGCCGAAGAAGGATTCGCCTCATGATGTACGCCGACTTGATTGATCAGGAAGACCTGTTGGGACAGCTCAAGGCATTGGGGTTTCAGGTGCCAAGTGGCTCCACGGCCGAGCAGGCCTGTGAGTGTGCGGTGCGTGGGCTGGATAATGTAAGGGCATCCGAGCTGCGCAAGATGGTCAAGGACATGTACACCAGTGGCGCCAGCATCCAGCCCGCAGTGCGTCAGGCCATCGACAAACAGTTGCTGCCAGCGTTGGCGGACTATCAGCAAAGCCATAGCGCCTGATAAATCCATTCGCGAGCAGGCTCGCTCCCACATTCGACAGAATTCTCATGGAAGAACTCGGTTAAAGGTGGGAGCGAGCCTGCTCGCGAAGAACGATGACTCGCTCTACAGCCTTACACTGGCAAACGTCGACTCATTGCGCGCCTGGCTCAACGCCGACATCGGCCCCGACAGCGGCGACATCACAATCGCTTGCGGCAGCGGCAGCATCGCCACTTGCTGGGTGGTGTTGGACCCTACGCGCTCGTCACGCGGCGGAATGCCGAAGTATTCGCGGTAGCACTTGGAGAAGTGCGGCGTCGACACAAAACCGCACACCGAAGCCACTTCGATGATCGACATCGGCGTCTGCTTGAGCAATTGCCGGGCGCGAATCAGGCGCAACTTGAGGTAGTAGCGCGACGGCGAACAGTGCAGGTATTTCTGGAACAGGCGCTCGAGCTGCCGACGCGACACGGCGACGTACACCGCCAGTTCATCAAGGTCGATTGGCTCTTCCAGATTGGCTTCCATCAGCGCGACGATTTCCTGCAATTTCGGCTGGTTGGTGCCGAGCATGTGCTTGAGCGGCACTCGCTGGTGATCCTGCTCGTTGCGGATACGCTCGTAGACAAACATTTCCGAGATCGCGGCGGACAGCTCACGGCCGTGATCGCGGCTGATCAGGTGCAGCATCATGTCCAGCGGCGCGGTGCCGCCGGAGCTGGTGAAACGGTTGCGGTCGAGGGTAAACAAGCGGGTGCTCATCGCCACGCGCGGGAAAGCTTCCTGCATCGCCGCCAGACATTCCCAATGCACGCTGCAATCGAAACCGTCGAGCAGGCCGGCGCACGCCAGGGCCCAACTGCCGGTGCACACGGCACCGAGACGCTTGGACTGACGCGCCTGGCTTTGCAGCCATGAGACGTGTTCACGGGTAACGGTGCGCTGGATGCCGATGCCACCGCAGACGATCACAGTGTCCAGGGGTGGTGCTTTGTGCATGGAGGCGTCAGGGGTGATTTGCAGACCGTCACTGGCCCACACCTGGCCGCCATCAACGGTGAGGGTGCTCCAGCGATACAGCTCGCGACCGGACAATTGGTTGGCCATGCGCAGAGGTTCAACTGCGGAGGCCAGAGAAATCAGCGTGAAATTGTCCAGCAGCAGAAAGCCGATGGATTGAGGCGCACGGTTCTGGGGTTGGGCCCCGGAGTTGAACGACGTCATCGCGGTATCTCCTCACACAAAGCGGGTGATGGCCTCAGGCGGAGGCTCTTGTTATTGCCGGCGTTCTCGCAGGGGAGACGGGCTTTGTTATGACAGAGCAATTGCCATGCCTAAAATTGAATGGCCGTTCAACAACTCCTGAAAACGACGTCGCGACGTGTCTATTCGAGACGTCCGACGAAGGGTATTTCGAAGTGCCATCGACGCCAGTGAAAGCCCTGCCCCGATGGGTGTGAGCATATCGGTAGCACTTGTGGGAACTGGCTTGCGCACGGTTGCCGGGGAATGTCACCTAAGGCACGGGTGACGGACGGTAGGGGGTGCCGATTGCCTGTAACAGCTGGGAAAGACTCTTATCTGATTGCGACGCGCTAAAAGGTGGCGTGATTGATTAGCCGTGTTCACTTAGCGCGCAGTTTTGACTGGTCTGGGCCCTTCGCGAGCAGGCTCGCTCCCACAACAGATCTCCAGTGAACACAAAAATGTATGAACGCCAGGTTCCAATGTGGAAGCGAGCTTGTCTCCGGGCGGCGTTCCGACGAAGAATTCACCTCGGTGGAGCTGACTCAGCACTCAACCGCGCTCACCGCCAAGCCACCGCGCGACGTTTCTTTATATTTGTCATGCATATCGGCGCCGGTATCGCGCATGGTGCGAATCACCCGGTCCAGCGAGATAAAGTGCTGCCCGTCGCCACGCAACGCCATCTGCGCTGCATTGATTGCTTTCACCGCCGCAATCGCATTGCGCTCGATGCACGGCACTTGCACCAGGCCACCTACCGGATCGCACGTCAGCCCAAGGTTGTGCTCCAGGCCTATCTCCGCCGCATTGCACAGTTGCTCGGGTGTGGCGCCAAGAATCTCCGCCAGCCCCGCCGCCGCCATCGCGCACGCCGAGCCGACTTCGCCCTGACAGCCGACTTCAGCACCGGAGATCGACGCATTCTTCTTGCACAGAATCCCGACCGCCGCCGCACCGAGGAGGTAATCGACGACATTGGCGTCAGTCACCGCCTCGCTGAACTTCATAAAGTAGTGCAACACCGCCGGAATGATCCCCGCCGCGCCGTTGGTCGGTGCCGTGACCATGCGCCCACCCGCGGCGTTCTCTTCATTCACGGCGAGTGCGAACAGGTTGACCCACTCCATTGCGCTCAGTGTCGAACCAATCACATTCGGCTTGCCCAGCTCCTGCAGGCTACGGTGCAACTTCGCCGCGCGGCGACGCACATTCAAACCGCCGGGCAGGATGCCCTCGTGCTTCAAGCCCTGTTCGACGCAATCCTGCATCGCCCGCCACAGCTTCATCAGCCCGGCGCGAATCTCTTCTTCACTGCGCCAGACCTTCTCGTTGGCCATCATCAATTCGGCAACGCGCAGGTTGTTCTTTTTGCACAGCTCCAGCAGTTCGACGGCGCTGGAAAAGTCATAAGGCAACTCGGTGCGATCCAGATCGACCACGCCGCTGGACGCCTGCGCCTCATCTACGACAAAACCGCCGCCGACTGAATAGTAGGTGTCGCGATGCAACTCGCCGTGATCGCCTTCGGCAACCAGGGTCATGGCGTTGGGATGAAACGGCAGGTTTTCCTCGATCAGGCGCATGTCGCGGGCCCAGACAAACGGCACCGACAAGCGACCATCCAAGAGAAGTGTGTGGGTTTCACGCAGGGCCTGGATGCGCGGGCCGATCTGCGACGGATCGATCGCGTCCGGCCACTCGCCCATCAACCCCATGATCACCGCGTTGTCGCTGCCGTGACCGATACCCGTGGCCGACAGCGAACCGAAAAGCTGAACCTCAATGCGCCGCACCTGTTCCAACTGATGCCTGTCACGCAGCGACTCAACGAACAAGGCCGCCGCGCGCATTGGCCCGACGGTGTGGGAACTGGAAGGGCCGATGCCGATTTTGAACAGGTCGAAAACGCTGATAGCCATTGCTGCAGAGCTCCTGAAGATGCTGATCCGGGGCGTTAAGCGCCCGCTGGCGGAGCTGCTACGCTCAAGCTGCGATCCGCCGGAATGCCCGCATCATCAGGCTTTTGATGGCTCGCACGGCGTCTGGCACCGACGCACTCATGTCCACGAACGCCGTACCGGTTTTCACGCGTGTTTGCGCCGTTTTTATGCAGTTCAGATGGCCAGACAGGGCAGAAAAAAGCTGTAAACGACGTCACTGACACTGGATGCGACCATCCCTGTACTGGATACGACCCCCCCTGTAGGCGTCAGATTTTCACTGGTACATGATCGTTATGACTCGATTGCAAGGCGACGTGGTAGAGCTGTCTCCAGAACGCCATCCAACCGCAACCCATAAGTGCGGTGGTCCAGTCGGAACACTGCCAAAAAAAACACCAAGGAGTCCATCCATGAAAGGTTCCCCGTCGTTGTTGTTGGCCGCCATGCTGAGTCTACCGTTACTGGCGCAAGCTGCAGAACCGGCACAGTGCAGTACCGTAAATTTCTCCGATGTTGGCTGGACCGACATCACCGCCACCACCGCTACCACCTCCGTCGTCCTCAATGCCCTCGGCTACAAGACCAAGACCACCATGATCTCCGTACCCGTGACCTACAAGTCGCTGGCCGACGGCAAGAACATGGACGTGTTCCTCGGCAACTGGATGCCGACCATGGAAAACGACATCAAGGCCTACCGCGACGCCGGCACCGTGGAAACCGTGCGCACCAACCTCACCGGCGCCAAGTACACCCTCGCCGTGCCGCAAGCCCTGTATGACAAAGGTCTGCATGACTTCGCCGACATCGCCAAATTCAAGAAAGAACTCGACGGCAAGATTTATGGCATCGAGCCTGGCAACGACGGCAACCGTCTGATCCAGAGCATGATCGACAAGGACGCCTTCGGCCTGAAAACCGCCGGGTTCAAAGTCGTCGAATCGTCTGAAGCGGGCATGCTCTCGCAGGTTGACCGCGCGTCGCGCCGTGGCACCGAGGTGGTGTTCCTCGGCTGGGCGCCGCACCCGATGAACAAGCGGTTCAAGATTCAATACCTGACCGGCGGCGACGAGTTCTTCGGCCCCGATTTCGGTGCGGCCACCGTAGCGACCAACACCCGCAAGGGTTACGCCACGGAATGCAGCAACGTCGGTCAATTGCTGAAGAATCTGGAGTTCACCGTCGACATGGAAAGCGAACTGATGGGCAACATCCTCGACGACAAGATGAAGCCTGACGCGGCCGCCAAGGCCTGGCTGAAAAAGAATCCACAGGTGCTCGATACCTGGCTCGCTGGCGTGACCACCATTGACGGTAAGCCTGGCCTGGAGGCCGTGAAAGCCAAGTTAGCCCAGTAATCGCTTATGCCGGGCAGGTTCGCCTGCCCGGGCTGTTTATTTCCTTGCATGCGGACGTTCACTACCATGCTGATTGATCAGAAAATACCTTTAGGCCAGTACATCGCGGCATTCGTTGAATGGTTGACGCAACACGGCGCCAACACGTTCGACGCAATTGCCGTGACGCTGGAAACGATGATCCACGGCGTGACGTTTGCGCTGACCTGGTTCAACCCGCTGGTCTTGATCGGCCTCATCGCCCTGATTGCGCATCTGATCCAGCGCAAATGGGGGCTCACCGCTTTTGTAGTCGCTTCGTTTCTGCTGATCCTCAATCTGGGGTACTGGCAGGAAACCATGGAAACCCTCGCCCAGGTGTTATTCGCCACCTTTGTCTGCGTGCTGATCGGTGTGCCGCTGGGCATCATCGCCGCGCACAAGCCGATGTTCTACACGGTGATGCGCCCGGTACTCGATCTGATGCAGACCGTACCGACCTTCGTTTACCTCATTCCTACCCTGACCCTCTTCGGGCTGGGTGTGGTGCCGGGCCTGATCTCCACGGTGGTGTTCGCCATCGCGGCGCCCATCCGCCTGACCTACCTGGGCATCCGCGATGTCCCGCAAGAACTGATGGACGCCGGCAAGGCCTTCGGCTGCTCGCGTCGCCAATTGCTCTCACGGATCGAATTGCCTCACGCCATGCCGAGCATCGCTGCCGGCATCACTCAATGCATCATGCTGTCGTTGTCGATGGTGGTGATCGCGGCACTGGTGGGCGCCGACGGACTCGGCAAACCGGTGGTCAACGCACTGAACACTGCTGATATCGCCCTGGGCTTCGAAGCAGGCCTGGCGATCGTACTGCTGGCGATCATGCTCGACCGTATCTGCAAACAACCCGACGCCAAAGTAGGGGGTGACGCATGAGCATAATTCGCTTCGAAGACGTCGACGTAATCTTCTCCAAAGATCCGCGCGAGGCACTCAAGCTGCTGGATCAGGGCATGACCCGCAACGAGATCCTGAAAAAGACCGGGCAAATCGTTGGTGTGGAAAAAGCCACGCTGGACATCAACAAAGGCGAAATCTGCGTGCTGATGGGCCTCTCGGGCTCCGGCAAGTCGAGCCTGCTGCGCTGCATCAACGGCCTCAACACCGTGAGCCGCGGCAAGCTGTTCGTCGAGCATGAAAACCGCCAGATCGACATCGCCTCCTGCACGCCCGCCGAACTGAAAATGATGCGCACCAAACGCATCGCCATGGTGTTCCAGAAATTCGCCTTGATGCCTTGGCTGACGGTGCGCGAGAACATCAGTTTCGGTCTGGAAATGCAGGGACGCCCGGAAAAGGAACGCAAGAAACTGGTCGATGAAAAACTCGAACTGGTGGGCCTGACCCAATGGCGCAACAAAAAGCCTGACGAACTCTCCGGCGGCATGCAGCAACGTGTGGGCCTTGCCCGGGCGCTGGCCATGGATGCCGATATTCTGCTGATGGACGAACCGTTTTCGGCACTAGACCCGTTGATCCGTCAGGGTTTGCAGGATGAACTGCTGGAGCTGCAACGCAAGCTCAACAAGACGATCGTGTTTGTGAGCCACGACCTCGATGAGGCGCTCAAACTGGGTAGCCGCATCGCGATCATGAAGGACGGCCGGATCATTCAATACAGCGTGCCGGAAGAGATTGTGCTGAACCCGGCGGACGACTATGTGCGCACCTTCGTCGCGCACACCAACCCGCTCAACGTGCTGTGCGGTCGCAGCCTGATGCGCACGCTGGACAAGTGCAAACGCATCAACGGCTCGGTGTGTCTCGATCCGGGCGGCGATTCGTGGCTGGACCTGGCTGAAGGCAACACCATCAGAGGCGCGCGGCAGAACGGCGCGGCCCTCGACTTGCAGAATTGGGTACCGGGGCAAGCGGTGGAAGGACTGGAGCGCCGGCCGACGCTGGTCGACTCGAATATCGGCATGCGCGATGCGTTGCAGATTCGTTACCAGACCGGCAACAAACTGGTGCTGCACGATAACAATCATGTGGTGGGGATCCTGGGCGACAGCGAGCTGTATCACGCGTTGCTGGGCAAGAACCTGGGGTAAGCCCCGCAGACACAAAAACGCCGCGAGAGGATCGCGGCGTTTTTGTTTGAGTGAAGATCAAGAGATCGCAGCCTTCGGCAGCTCCTAAAGGGGGATGCGATCAATGTAGGAGCTGCCGAAGGCTGCGATCTTTTAAAGGAGGCAACGCGGTGCTTCAGACAGAAACACCGCCTCCTTCATTACCTAGCTGTACACCCGGCCAAGGAGCTGCCGATGGCTTTCAAACTGATCGAGCACATCCCGCGTGATCTGATCCTGCGTGAAGCCCATCAGGTCGTAATCCTGGCTGCCGTTGTGCAGGTACACCTCGGCGCGGTAGTAGCGCTGGCGCGCCTCTTCAGAGTCCACAGATTCAGTCGGCGTCGCGAGGTAACCTTCCAGGCTCACTTCATAAACGAAAGGGTTCCCCTCTTCCATTTCGATGCGCACGCCCATGCAACGCTTGGATTTACCCAGCAGCGTCTGTACTTCCAGACCCTGCGCACGCATTTGCGCGGCCGCATCTTCCAGCGCCGGGCTGACTTGCTTGTCCATGAAACGCTGAACCACCGATTGGCTCGGCTGCAGATCCAGTTGCGTCAGACGCTCACTGAAACCACGACGACCACGCTCGGCCAGTTGCGCTTGCTCCTGTTCGATCTGCACGTCCTGACGCATCGCCTTGTGCAGGCCGAACATGAAGAACACCAGCACCACCGAGAACGGCAGACCGGCCAGCACCACCATGGTTTGCATGGCTTCGAAGTTACCGGCAAACAGCAGACCGATGGTTACCAGCGTGATAACTGCCGACCAGAAAATCCGCAGCCAGTGCGGCGCATCTTCGTCGACGTTGCCGCCCTTGCACGAAAGGTTGGCCATCATCACCGCACCGGAATCGGCCGGGGTCAGGAACAGTACGAAGCCCACGAAGATCGACACACCAATGACAATCTTCGACGCCGGGTAATGCTCAAGCAGCTGATAGATCGCCATCGACGGCTGTTCCAGCGCCGTCTTGCCGAGCTCAACCGCCCCATGGTTCATCACCAGATCCAGTGCCGAGTTGCCGAAAATCGACAACCAGGCCAGCGTGAAGCCCAGCGGAATCAGCAGCACACCGGCGACCAGTTCACGCACGGTCCGACCACGGGAAATCCGCGCGATGAACATGCCGACGAATGGGGCCCAGGAAATCCACCACGCCCAGTAGAACAGCGTCCACAGGCCCATCCAGCGTTCGGTTTTCTCGGCGCTGCCTTCATACACGTAGAGGTCGAAGGTTTTCAGCACGATGCCGTTGAGGTAGTCGCCGATGTTCTGCACGAAGCCATTGAGCAAGTGCAAGGTCGGGCCGAACAGCAGCACGAAAATCAGCAGACCGCTGAACAGCACGATGTTCAGGTTGGACAGACGACGGATGCCGTTTTCCACACCCGACACCGCCGCGATGGTTGCCACGGTGCTCATCACAATGATCACGATCAGCAGGTTGGTGTTGCTGTGTTCCATGCCGAAAAGGTTTTCAAGGCCCGACGACACTTGCAGCGAACCGATGCCAAGGTTGGTCACCAGACCCAAAAGGGTCACGAACATGCCAAAGCCGTCCACCGCATGACCGGCCGCGCCTTTGACCCAACGCTCGCCTACCAGCGGATACAGCGCCGAACGCAGTGCCAGCGGCTGGTTATGACGGTAAGCAAAGTACGCCACAGCCAGACCGACCAGTGCATAGATCGCCCAGCCGTGCAGGCCCCAGTGCAGGAAAGTCAGCTGTACAGCCTGACGCGCCGCCATGTTGGAGCCGGCAGTGCCTTCAGGCGGATTGAAGTAGTGATCCAGCGGTTCGGAGGCGCCGAAGTACAACAGCGAAATACCGATACCCGACGAGAACAGCATCCCCGCCCAGGCGCCGTAACTGAAATCAGGGGTGTCGTCCTTGCTGCCCAGTTTGAGTTTGCCGTAGGAAGAAAACGCCAGGCCCACCACAAACACCAGGTAAGCGGCGATCACCACCATGTAGTACCAGCCGAAGCTGCGCGACAACCAGGCCTGAGCCACACCCAACATCCTGCCGGCCTCTTGCGGGGCGATAATCAGAATGGCGGTCAACAACAGAATCAGCGCGGTAGAGGTGTAAAACACCCAACCGTTGACCGTCACCTTCTCGGGCGGGGTCTTTATTAGCGAGGCAGAACTCATGGCACAAATGCTCCAGGCAGTGCGAGAGAAGAACACAAGGCAACACGGAACCCGACCAATCGGTTAGTTGGCAGCCGACCGGCGGGTGATATAAAGACACCCCGAAAAAAGCCTGAACCTGCCGAAATGGCGCTGCGAATCGCTACCGTGGCCGAAGATGTACGGACGTTCATCCGAAACCTGGCCCTGAGCGTCTTGCCCTTTCAACACGTCCTTCGAATAGCGAACCGCGCCATGCCCCATACAGGTTTCGAGCATTTTCGGATGTCGGTTTTATCGCCACTTACACGTAGGAAAAAGCTGTAGGCAGCGACGATTTGTCGCAGATCTTATTCTTTGTTGATTGAACGTTCAATCAAAACAAAATAGACTGGCCCTCAATCCGATAAGCGTTATTCGCCCGTCGGAAGGCCTAAGGAGATGTGCAAGATGCCCAAGGTCGGTATGCAACCCATCCGCCGCCAACAACTGATCGAAGCCACTTTGCAGGCGGTCGATCAGGTCGGAATGGGGGACGCCAGCATTGCGCTGATCGCCCGTTTGGCCGGTGTCTCGAATGGCATCATCAGTCACTATTTTCAGGACAAGAATGGCCTGATTGCCGCCACGATGCGGTATCTGATGACCGCCCTCAGCGAGAGTGTCACCGCACGTCGTCAGGCGTTGGCAGATGACAGCCCACGGGCGCATCTGCAGGTGATCATCGAAGGCAACTTCGACGCCAGCCAGGTCAATGGCCCGGCAATGAAAACCTGGTTGGCCTTTTGGGCCACCAGCATGCACCAGCCGTCTTTGCACAGGTTGCAGCGGATCAACGATCACCGCTTGTATTCCAACCTGTGCTGCCAGTTCCGCCGTGTGTTGCCGCTCGAAGATGCGCGCAGCGCCGCCCGCGGTCTGGCAGCCCTCATTGACGGGTTGTGGTTGCGCGGTGCGCTGTCGGGAGACGCTTTCGACACAGCGCAGGCGCAACAGATCGCTTACGAATACATGGATTTCCAATTGGCCAAGCAGGTGAGCTAGAGCACTCGAAAAAAGCTCGGCCCCTGAACTGTCACCGATCAGCGATGCCACAGCTACATGGCTCACCCGGTGACCAACGCCAACCACTTATGCACTTGCGAGGACACTATGGCCCGTTTCGAACTGCAAAAACTCTACATCGATGGCGCTTACTCCGACGCCTCCAGCGACGCCACCTTCGAAGCCATCAACCCGGCAACCGGTGAAGTCCTCGCACAAGTACAACGTGCGACCAAAGAAGACGTCGAGCGCGCTGTGGTCAGCGCCGAAAAGGGCCAGAAAATCTGGGCCGCGATGACCGCCATGGAGCGTTCGCGCATCCTGCGTCGTGCCGTCGACATCCTGCGCGAGCGCAACGATGAACTGGCTGCTCTGGAAACCCTGGACACCGGTAAAGCCTTCTCCGAAACCAAGTACGTCGACATCGTTACCGGCGCTGACGTGCTGGAATACTACGCAGGCCTGGTTCCTGCCATCGAAGGCGAGCAGATCCCGCTGCGTGACACCGCATTCGTTTACACCCGTCGCGAGCCACTGGGCGTTGTCGCCGGTATCGGCGCGTGGAACTACCCGATCCAGATCGCTCTGTGGAAATCCGCTCCAGCGCTGGCCGCCGGTAACGCGATGATCTTCAAGCCAAGCGAAGTCACCTCGCTGACCACCTTGAAACTGGCTGAAATCTACACCGCAGCCGGCGTTCCGGATGGCGTGTTCAACGTCCTGACCGGCAGCGGCCGTGAAGTCGGCACCTGGCTGACCGAACACCCGCGCATCGAGAAAATCTCCTTCACCGGCGGCACCGACACTGGCAAGAAAGTCATGGCCAGCGCTTCGGCATCGTCGCTGAAAGACGTGACCATGGAACTGGGCGGCAAGTCGCCGCTGATCATCTTCGACGACGCCGACCTCGATCGCGCCGCCGACACCGCGATGATGGCCAACTTCTACAGCTCGGGTCAGGTGTGCACCAACGGTACTCGCGTGTTCGTGCCGAGCCACCTGAAAGCTGCTTTCGAAGCCAAGATCGTTGAGCGCGTTGCGCGCATCCGCATCGGCAACCCGGAAGACGAAAACACCAACTTCGGCCCGCTGGTGAGCTTCGCGCATATGGAAAGCGTGCTGGGCTACATCGCCAAGGGTAAAGAACAGGGTGCCCGCGTCCTGTGCGGCGGCGAGCGTCTGACCGACGGCGAATTCGCCAAAGGCGCGTTCGTGGCCCCGACCGTGTTCACCGACTGCACCGACGACATGACCATCGTTCGTGAAGAAATCTTTGGCCCGGTCATGGCGATCCTGTCTTACGAGACCGAAGAAGAAGTGATCCGCCGTGCCAACGACACTGACTTCGGCCTGGCCGCCGGTGTCGTTACCAAAGACCTGAACCGCGCGCACCGCGTGATTCATCAGCTCGAAGCCGGTATCTGCTGGATCAACGCCTGGGGCGAGTCCGACGCAAAAATGCCGGTTGGCGGTTACAAGCAGTCGGGTGTTGGCCGTGAAAACGGGATCAGCTCTCTCAACAACTTCACGCGCATCAAGTCCGTGCAAGTCGAACTGGGCGATTACGCCTCAGTGTTCTGAGGAGCCACAAGCGGCAAGCTTTAAGCTGCAAGTAAAAGCAGTTTGGGCTTGCCGCCCTCCCCCGATTTCGAAGACACAGCTCGCTGCTTTTTCTTGCAGCTTGAAGCTTGTGACTTGTAGCTCCCCCAGGAGAATTTATGACTACAGAATACGACTACATCATCATAGGGGCCGGCTCTGCAGGTAACACACTTGCGACCCGTCTGACTGAAGACGAAGGCGTCACCGTTCTGCTGCTCGAAGCAGGCGGGCCGGATTATCGTCTCGACTTCCGTACGCAAATGCCGGCCGCACTGGCGTTCCCGCTGCAAGGTCGTCGCTACAACTGGGCTTACGAAACCGATCCAGAGCCACACATGGACGGTCGCCGGATGGAATGCGGTCGCGGCAAAGGCCTTGGCGGCTCTTCGCTGATCAACGGCATGTGCTACATCCGCGGCAACGCGATGGACTACGACAACTGGGCCAAGCTGCCGGGCCTTGAAGATTGGGATTACCTGAACTGCCTGCCGTATTTCCGCAAAGCGGAAACCCGTGACATCGGCCCGAACGATTACCACGGTGGCGATGGCCCGGTCAGCGTGACCACGCCAAAGGCTGGCAACAACCCGCTGTTCCACGCGATGGTTGAAGCAGGCGTGCAGGCCGGTTACCCGCGTACCGAAGACTTGAACGGTTATCAGCAGGAAGGCTTCGGCCCGATGGACCGCACTGTAACGCCGAACGGCCGCCGTGCTTCCACCGCCCGTGGTTACCTCGATATCGCTAAAAAGCGTTCGACCCTGACCATCGTCACCCACGCCCTGACCGACAAGATCCTGTTCGAAGGCAAGCGTGCCATCGGCGTGCGTTATCTGGTTGGCGACGCTGAAGAGCGCGTTGAAGCCAAAGCCCGCAAGGAAGTCCTGCTGTGCTCCGGCGCCATCGCCTCGCCGCAGGTTCTGCAGCGTTCCGGCGTAGGCCCGGCAAAACTGCTGGAAAGCCTCGACATCCCGGTCGTACACGATCTGCCGGGCGTCGGTGAAAACCTGCAGGATCACCTTGAGCTGTACCTGCAATATGCGTGCACCCAACCGGTTTCGCTGTACCCGTCGCTGCTCTGGTACAACCAGCCGGCCATCGGTGCCGAGTGGCTGTTCAACGGCACCGGCATCGGCGCCAGCAACCAGTTCGAGGCCGGCGGCTTCATCCGTTCGCGTCCGGAATTCGAATGGCCGAACATCCAGTACCACTTCCTGCCGGTAGCGATTAACTACAACGGCAGCAACGGTGTGAAAGAGCATGGTTTCCAGGCGCACATGGGCTCCATGCGTTCGCCGAGCCGTGGCCGCATCCAGGTGAAGTCCAAGGATCCGCGTCAGCACCCGAGCATCCTGTTCAACTACATGGCCACCGAGCAAGACTGGCAGGAGTTCCGTGACGGCATCCGCCTGACCCGTGAAATCATGCAACAGCCGGCGCTGGATCAATACCGTGGCCGTGAAATCAGCCCGGGTATCGACGTGCAAACCGATGAGCAGCTGGACAAGTTCATCCGCGAACACGCCGAAACCGCGTTCCACCCGTCCTGCTCGTGCAAGATGGGCACCGACGAGATGGCTGTGGTCGATGGCGAAGGCCGCGTGCATGGCATGCAGGGCCTGCGGGTGGTCGATGCGTCGATCATGCCGATCATCACCACCGGCAACCTGAACGCGCCGACGATCATGATCGCCGAGAAAATCGCCGACAAGATCCGTGGCCGCAAGCCACTGCCGCGCAGCACCGCCGACTACTACGTAGCGGGCGATGCGCCGGTGAAGGGCAAGGCGATGCGTGATATCACGCCTGTTGCTCAGTAAGACGTAATACCGAGGCGCGGCCTTCGCGAGCAGGCTCGCTCCCACATTTGATTTGTGAACGACGCAGATCCAGTGTGGGAGCGAGCCTGCTCGCGAAGGGGCCCTTACATTCAGCACAAATTCCCTCGCTGCACAGTAAAACCTCCTACACCCCCTCTTCACTTGATCCTACCCCCACGCAGGCCTACTCTAGACCTCGCGCAATCGTTTCACCCCTCCCCGCCGTCGCTTTACCGCTTCCCCCTAACAAGGAGGTTCCCGAATGTTCGATTTCCACCCCCAGCTCAAGCAGCGCTTCGCTGCCTTGCGCACGGGCGCCGAGTTCTTTTCCCTGCGGTATGTACGCGAGTCCGGCCAATACCTGTCCGTGCGCAAGAACGTTGCCGAGCCGCCGAGTCTGAGCCGCGACGAAGGTGCGATGCTCACGGTGCGGGTCAACGGCGTCGAAGCCTACGCTGCGACCAATGACCTCTCGCAACGGGGCCTGCAAGCCGCCCTTGAGCGCGCCGAACAGCAGGCCCGGCGGCTCAAGCCCCACGCCTTGCTCGACCTGCGCGATCAGGCGGTTTCCAGCGACCGCGCGGATTACTTTTCGCCCAATCTCGAACAACCCTTCCCGTCCCTGAGCGAATGCTTCGAGCTGCTCGGCGCGGAATCCGCCTCGGTGCCAAAGGATGAGCGCCTGGTGAATTGGGAAGTCAGCATTGGCATCACCCATGTCGAACAGATCTACCTGAGCAGCGCCGGCGCCGAATTGCGCCAGGCCCAGCGCTTCGTCTACCCAAGCCTCGACGTCACCGCCTACGACGGCAACGACAGCCAGACTCGCAGCCTCGGCCGCGAAAACTTCGGCCAACAGGGTGGCGCAGACGTGATCAGCCGTTGCGGGCTGATCGGTGCCGGTCCGCTGGTCGCCGATCAGGCGCTGCAACTGTTGCTCGCGCCAAACACTCCACAAGGCCCGCGCGATCTGCTGTTGATGCCTGACCAGATGATGCTGCAAATCCACGAATCCATCGGTCACCCGCTGGAGCTCGACCGCATCCTCGGCGACGAACGAAATTACGCCGGTACCAGCTTCGTCAAAGCATCTGACTTCGGCAGCCTGCAATACGGCTCGAAACTGCTCAACGTGACGTTCGATCCGGGCATCCCCGAAGAACTGGCCAGCTACGGCCATGACGACGACGGCACCAAAGCCAGCAAACAATTCCTGATTCGTGATGGCCTGCTGCTGCGCCCACTCGGCGGTGCGCTGTCGCAGTTCCGTGCCGGGATGGACGGAGTCGCCAACAGCCGCGCCTGCGGCTGGAACCGTCCACCGATTGATCGCATGGCCAACCTCAACATCGAGCCGGGCGATCAGCCGCTGAACAAACTCATCGAAAGCATCGAAAACGGCATCCTGATGAGCACCAACCGCTCATGGTCGATTGACGATGCGCGCAACAAATTCCAGTTCGGCTGTGAATGGGGGCAGTTGATCGAAAACGGCGAACTCAAAGGCGTGGTCAAAAACCCCAACTATCGGGCGATTTCCGCGCACTTCTGGAAAAGCCTGCGCGCCGTCGGCGATGCCAACACCGTCAAGGTGCTCGGCACGCCGAACTGCGGCAAGGGCGAACCGAACCAGGTGATCCGCGTCGGCCACGCTTCGCCGGCCTGCGTATTCAGCAACGTTGATGTATTTGGGGGAGACGCCTGATGAGCATTTCGAAGAGTCAGTCCGACGCCTTCAAGGACATGGTCAATTGGCTGCGCGACAGCGTCCGCGAACCGGAACAGTTCACCCTCAGCTACGCCGCTGAATCTTCGGCGTTCGTGCGTTTCAATCACGCCAAGGTGCGCCAGGCCGGGCAGGTGCAACAAGCCAACATCATCCTGAAACTGATCAACGATGGCCGCCACGCCGACCTCCAAGTCACCCTCTCCGGCGATCAGGAAGGCGATCTGCAGCGGCTGGCCGAAGGCCTGCAACAACTGCGCGAAACCCTGCCGCTGCTGCCGCAGGATCCGTATCTGCTGCTCAACCACAATGGCTGGCAGAGCAGTAAAGTGCAGGACCATCCGCTGCCGGATACCGAGCAAGTGGTCGACGAAATCTGCGCCGCCGCTGAAGGTCTGGATCTGGTTGGCTTCTATGCCGCAGGCCCGATCAGCCGTGGTTTCGCCAGTTCCTCAGGCGCGTTTGGCTGGCATCAGGCCAACAGCTTCAATTTCGACTTCAGCCTGTTCCATGAAAATGGTGAAGCGGTGAAAGCCAGCTACGCCGGGCACGACTGGAGCAGCGACGACTTCGCCAAGCGCTTCCGGCAGGCTCGCGAACAACTGGAGTTTCTCGGTCGCCCACTGCGCACGTTGCCGCCAGGACAGTACCGCGCTTATCTGGCGCCAGCCGCGCTGGAAGAAATCATGGGCATGCTGAGCTGGGGCGGCTTCTCCGCGCAGTCGATTGCCAGCAAAAGCAGCCCGTTGCAAAAACTGTATGTCGGCGACCAGGCTTTCAGTCCGCTGGTATCACTGGATGAAAAAGTCAGCGACTCGCTGAGTCCGGCGTTTTCCGGCGAGGGTTATCCGCGCAGTGATTTGCGCCTGATCATCGAGGGCAAGGCTGGAGATCAGTTGGTCGGTTCGCGCAGCGCGGCCGAGTATGGTCTGACGGCCAACGGTGCCAGCGGTGGTGAATCACCCAGTGCGCTGAACATGGCCGCCGGGGATTTGCCACAAGCGCAAATCCTCAAGCAGTTGGGCACCGGGCTGTACATCAGCAACCTGTGGTACCTGAACTTCTCGGATCAACCGGCGGCACGCATGACCGGCATGACGCGCTTTGCGACATTCTGGGTCGAAAACGGCGAGATTCAGGCGCCGGTCAGCACCATGCGATTCGACGACAGCGCTTACAGCCTGCTGGGTTCGCAGCTGGAAGCGTTGACGGCCGAGCGGGAGTTGCTGCTGTCGGCGAGCACGTATAGCCAGCGCAATACGTCGTCAGCATTGCTGCCGGGGGCGTTGGTGAGCCGACTTACGCTCACCCTGTAAACACAAAACCTGTGGGAGCGAGCCTGCTCGCGAAGAGGCCATTTCATTCAACATTGATGTTGACTGATCTACCGCTTTCGCGAGCAGGCTCGCTCCCACTTGACTGCACTCGACTCTGAGTATGCATTAGCCCTAACGACAAGAGGTCCCATGCCCGACCGCCCGCCTCTCGACGCCATCACCGCCCGCTGGTTGCCCTGGGTCGTCGCCATTGCGTTCTTCATGCAGTCCCTCGACGGGACCATCCTCAACACCGCCCTGCCGGCCATGGCCCGGGATCTGGCCGAAGACCCCTTGCGCATGCAGGGCGTGGTCATCGCCTACATGCTTACCGTGGCCCTGCTGATCCCCGCTTCCGGCTGGATCGCCGACCGTTTCGGCACCAAGAAAATCTTCTTCGGCGCGATCCTGCTGTTCAGCATCGGCTCGCTGCTCTGTGCACTGTCGAGCACCCTGAGCATGCTGATCGGCGCCCGGGTGATTCAGGGCCTGGGCGGTGCATTGATGTTGCCGGTCGGGCGACTGGTGGTCTTGCGCGCTTATCCGCGTTCCGAGCTGGTGCGGATCATGGGGTTCATCACCATTCCCGGATTACTCGGCCCGCTGCTCGGCCCGACCATGGGCGGCTGGATGGTCGAATACCTGACGTGGCACTGGATCTTCCTGATCAACCTTCCGGTGGGCGTCATCGGCTGCTACGCGGTGTGGAAATTCATCCCCGACCTGCGCGGCACCGAACGCACGCGTTTCGACAGCCTCGGTTTCCTGTTGTTTGGCGCAGCGATGATTCTGATCACCATCGCCATGGAAGGCCTCGGCGAATTGCATCTGCCGCACTTGCGCGTGATGTTGCTGCTGTTCGGTGGCTTCGCCTGTCTGGCCGCGTACTGGCTGCGCGCCGGGCATATCGAAAACCCGCTGTTCTCACCGTCGCTCTTCAAGACCCGCACGTTTGCCGTCGGCATTCTCGGCAACCTGTTCGCCCGTCTGGGCAGCGGCGCCCTGCCGTTTCTGGTGCCGTTGCTGCTGCAAGTGGCGCTGGGTTACTCACCGTCGCAAGCGGGGATGAGCATGTTGCCACTGGCCGCTGCGGCGATGATCGCCAAGTGGGTCGCGCGACCGCTGATCGAACGCCTCGGCTATCGCATCGTCCTCACCGGCAACACGCTGCTGCTGGGGATCATGCTGGCCAGCATGGGCCTGGTCAGCGAACAGACGCCGTACTGGCTGCTGCTGTGCCTGCTGGCGGTTCTCGGCGCGATCAACTCGCTGCAATTCACCGCGATGAACACCGTGACTCTGATCGACCTCGACGACGCCAGTGCCAGCAGCGGCAACAGTTTGCTGTCGGTGGTCGCGCAGTTGTCGCTGAGTCTGGGGGTTGCCTGCGCCGGTGCCTTGTTGGGCGGGTTTACCGCCGAGGTCGGCAACGACGGTGTCGAGACGGTGCTGGGCGCATTCCAGTTGACCTTCGTGACCGTTGGGATCATGGCGATGCTCGCCGCGACGATTTTCTCGCAACTGTCGAAAGAAGACGGAAGGCGCGCAAAAAGGCCGGAAGAACACATCGAACATTAAGCGCTGTTCGTCCAGAACTTTCGAGAAAAGTGGCACGGGGCTGCTACACTGCGCGACATTTTGTTTTGCAGGCCCGTCCCGTGACCACCATCGCCACCGCTTTTAACACTCTGCCGCTGTCCGCTGCCATGCTGGCTAACCTCGAATCACTCGGTTATGCGCAGATGACGCCAATCCAGGCGCAGAGCTTGCCGGTGATCCTCAAGGGGATGGACCTGATTGCCCAGGCCAAGACCGGCAGCGGCAAGACCGCTGCGTTCGGCATCGGCCTGCTCAACCCGATCAACCCGCGCTACTTCGGTTGCCAGGCGCTGGTGATCTGCCCGACGCGCGAGTTGGCCGACCAGGTGGCCAAGGAAATCCGTCGCCTGGCCCGTGCTGAAGACAACATCAAGGTCCTGACCCTGTGCGGCGGCGTGTCGTTCGGCCCGCAGATCGCTTCGCTGGAACACGGCGCGCACATCATCGTCGGCACCCCGGGACGCATCCAGCAGCACTTGCGCAAAGGTTCGCTGGTACTCGATGGCCTGAACACGCTGATCCTCGACGAAGCCGACCGCATGCTCGACATGGGTTTCTACGACGCCATCGAAGACATCATCGTCAAGACCCCTGAGCGTCGTCAGACCTTGCTGTTCTCGGCAACCTACCCGGTGGGCATCAAGCAGCTTGCGTCGAAGTTCATGCGCGATCCGCAAACGGTGAAAGCCGAAGCGTTCCACGATGACACCCAGATCGAGCAGCGCTTCTACGAGATTTCCCCGGATGAGCGCATGAGCGCGGTGACCAAGGTCCTGCACCACTTCCGTCCGGCATCCTGCGTGGCGTTCTGCTTCACCAAGCAGCAAGTGCAGGAAACCGTTGACCACCTGACAGCCAAAGGCATCTCCGCCGTCGGCCTGCACGGTGATCTGGAACAGCGTGACCGCGATCAGGTGCTGGCGATGTTCGCCAACCGCAGTACTTCGGTACTGGTTGCCACCGACGTTGCCGCCCGTGGTCTGGACATTGATGCCCTGGACATGGTGATCAACGTCGAACTGGCGCGCGATTCGGAAATCCACATTCACCGCGTTGGCCGTACCGGTCGTGCGGGCGAGAAAGGCATTGCCATCAGCCTGGTTGCACCGAGCGAAGCGCACCGCGCACAAGCCATCGAGCAACTGCAAAAGTCGCCGCTGAACTGGGATCAGGTAGACAACCTCAAGTCCCAGGGCCTGGCTCCGCTGCAGCCGCCGATGACCACCCTGTGCATCGGTGCCGGCCGTAAAGACAAAGTGCGTCCGGGCGACATTCTTGGCGCATTGACTGGCGATGCCGGCATTCCGGGCGCACAGGTCGGCAAAATCGCGATCTTCGACTTCCAGGCGTATGTGGCCGTGGAACGTACCGTGGCCATGCAAGCCTTGCAGCGCCTGAACGACGGCAAGATCAAGGGCCGTTCGCTGCGCGTGCGTATCCTGTAAAACAACGTACTCCCCTGTGGGAGCGAGCCTGCTCGCGAAGGCAATCTGTCAGCCAACATCAATGTTGAATGGCATACCGCTTTCGCGAGCAGGCTCGCTCCCACAATTGGTTTTGTGGTGACATTTTCAGAGGACACCGTTTTGCGCTCTACCGAAGTCGTGATCATTGGCGCTGGCGCCGCGGGTTTGATGTGTGCACTGACCGCCGCCGGGCGCGGCCGTCAGGTATTGCTGCTCGACCATGCGAACAAGGCCGGCAAGAAAATCCTGATGTCGGGCGGTGGCCGCTGCAATTTCACCAACATGTACACCGAACCGAGCAATTTCCTCTCGCAGAACGCGCACTTCTGCAAATCCGCACTGGCGCGCTACACCCAGTGGGATTTCATCGGCATGGTCGGCAAGCACGCGGTGCCGTATCACGAGAAGAAGCTCGGTCAGCTGTTCTGCGATAACAAATCCAGCGACATCCTCGAAATGCTCCTCACCGAATGTGATCAGGTCGGCGTCGAGCTGCACCTCGACACCTCGATCCAGACGATAGAAAAAGTCGAAAGCGGTTACCTGCTCGACACCACCCTCGGCCAGATCCAGTGCCAGTCGCTGGTGATCGCTACTGGCGGTCTGTCGATCCCGACGTTGGGCGCCACCGGTTTCGGCTACCAGGTCGCCAAACAGTTCGGTCACGAACTGCTGCCGACCCGCGCCGGGCTGGTGCCGTTCACCATCACCGATCAGCTCAAGGAACTGTGCACAGAGTTGTCCGGTACGTCGGTGGATTGCCTGGTCAGCTGCAACGATCAGAGTTTTCGCGAGAACATCCTGTTCACTCACCGCGGCCTCAGCGGCCCGGCGATTTTGCAGATCTCCTCGTTCTGGGAATCCGGCGACACGGTGGAGATCAACCTGCTGCCGGATCACGACGCCGCCAGCTGGCTGCAACAGCAAGTGGCCGAGCGTCCGAACAGCGAGCTGAAAACGCTGCTCGGTGAGATCTTCACCAAGAAGATGGCCAATCTGCTGGCGGATAACTGGTTCGTGTCCAAGCCGATGAAGCAGTACACCCATGCGGAGCTGGCTGAGATCGCCGAGAAGCTGGGCAACTGGAAAGTGGTGCCGGCAGGCACTGAAGGTTATCGCACGGCCGAAGTGACACTGGGTGGTGTGGACACGCGCGAAGTGTCGTCCAAGACCATGGAATCGCTGAAAAGCCCCGGCCTGTATTTTGTCGGCGAAGTGCTCGACGTCACCGGGCATTTGGGCGGTTTCAACTTTCAGTGGGCCTGGGCTTCGGGTTACGCGGCCGCGCAGCACGTTTGATCCACGTCTTTCAAATGTGAAATGCAATCCCTGTGGGAGCTGGCTTGCCAGCGATGAGGCCGGCAGATCCAACATCGATGTTGAACGCCAGGACGCCATCGCTGGCAAGCCAGCTCCCACAGGTTTTTGTGCCAACCCCCAAATTGAGTTCGGCATAAAAGCAGTAAGGAACACTTTTTGCTGTCAGATGTGATCGGCGCCATTGCGTCGGCGTCATTACTGGCTCAATTTAGCGGCATCGCCTCGGAAGGCCTTCGCACTTCATGTCCTCGACTTCGTTTCGTCAGTCTTTGCGGCGCCTGTGGGCGCTGGATAAATTCAGTTATAGCGTGCGGGTGTTCATCGCCCTGACCGGCAGCATGGCGCTGTGCTGGTATCAGGATGAAATGGGCCTGCTGATCCCGTTGTTCCTGGGGATTATCGCCAGCGCCCTGGCCGAGACCGACGACAGTTGGCAGGGTCGCCTCAACGCACTCGCCGTGACGCTGGTGTGTTTCAGCATCGCCGCACTGTCGGTGGAACTGCTCTTCCCCTACCCCATCATCTTTGCGATAGCGCTGGCGTTGGCCAGTTTCGGCCTGACCATGCTCGGGGCGCTGGGCGAACGTTATGGGGCGATTGCCTCGGCAACCCTGATCCTTTCCGTGTACACGATGATCGGCGTCGACCAGCGCGGCGGCGCAGTGCTCGATTTCTGGCATGAACCGATGCTGCTGGTGGCTGGCGCCGCGTGGTACGGCTTGCTCTCTGTGCTGTGGCAGGCGCTGTTTTCCAACCAGCCGGTGCAACAGAGTCTGGCGCGGTTGTTCCGTGAATTGGGTTTTTACCTGAAGCTGAAATCTTCGCTGTTCGAGCCGATCCGGCAGATGGACGTCGAGGCCCGACGCCTGGAACTGGCGCAGCAGAATGGTCGCGTGGTCGCGGCACTGAACAGCGCCAAGGAAATCATCCTGCACCGGGTCGGCAACGGTCGCCCCGGCTCGAAAGTCAGCCGTTACCTGAAGCTGTACTTCCTCGCCCAGGACATCCACGAACGCGCCAGCTCTTCGCACTATCCGTACAACGCGCTGGCCGATGCATTTTTCCACAGCGACGTACTGTTCCGCTGCCAGCGCCTGCTACGCCAGCAAGGCAAAGCCTGCCGGGCGCTGGCCGAATCGATCCAGATGCGTCAGCCGTTCATTTACGACGCCAGTTTCGCCGAAGCCCTGAGCGACCTCGACGCCTCCCTCGAACACCTGCGCATCCAGAGCAACCCGGCATGGCGCGGCCTGCTGCGCTCACTGCGCGCACTGGCGGCCAACCTCGGCACCCTCGACCGTTTGCTAAGCGATGCGAGCAACCCCGATGCCTTGGCCGACGCCACCGACAGCAGCCTGCTCGACCGTTCGCCGCGCAACTTCAAGGACGTGTGGATTCGCTTGCGCACACAGCTGACACCGACCTCTTTGCTGTTCCGGCATGCGCTGCGTCTGCCGCTGGCCTTGAGCATCGGCTACGGCATGGTGCATTTGATTCACCCGTCGCAAGGCTACTGGATCATCCTCACCACGCTGTTCGTCTGCCAGCCGAACTACGGCGCGACGCGGCGTAAACTCGGCCAGCGGATTCTCGGTACCGCCATCGGCCTGACCGTGGCGTGGGCGTTGTTCGATCTGTTCCCAAGTCCACTGGTGCAATCGTGCTTCGCCATCGCCGCCGGGGTCGTGTTCTTTACCAACCGCACCACTCGCTACACCCTGGCGACCGCCGCGATCACCATCATGGTGCTGTTCTGCTTCAATCAGGTCGGCGACGGTTACGGGCTGTTTCTGCCGCGACTGTTCGATACCTTGCTCGGCAGCCTGATCGCCGGTCTGACGGTGCTCCTGTTCCTGCCGGACTGGCAAGGCCGGCGCCTGAACAAAGTGCTGGCCAACACCCTGACCTGCAACAGCATCTACCTACGCCAGATCATGCAGCAATACGCGGCGGGCAAGAGTGACGACCTCGCCTATCGCCTGGCCCGACGCAACGCGCACAACGCTGATGCAGCGCTGTCGACGACGCTGGCGAACATGCTCATGGAGCCTGGGCATTTTCGTAAGGAAGCGGATGTCGGTTTCCGTTTTCTGGTGCTGTCGCACACCTTGCTGAGTTATCTGTCAGGGCTGGGAGCGCACCGCGAAACCCAGTTGCCCGCGGATGTGCGTGAGCAGTTGATAGAAGGCGCCGGGGTGAAACTGGCGGCGAGCATCGATGAAATCGCCCAAGGCCTGGCGAGCAAACAACCGATTGCGATTCAAAGTGACGAAGAAGAAGCACTGGCCAATGAGCTGGAGCAGATGCCGGATGAAATCGATGAAGGGCAGCGACTGGTGCAGACACAACTGGCGCTGATCTGCCGACAGCTGGGGCCACTGCGGACGTTGGCGGCGCATCTGATCAAGGACACCTCTGAAGTAAGCGCTGGCTGACAGTAGGCCTTCGCGAGCAGGCTCGCTCCCACACTGGATTTGTGCACGACACAGACCCCTGTGGGAGCGAGCCTGCTCGCGAAGAGGCCATCAGACACACAGCAAATTCAGGATCAGCCCCTACATCCCATGCTGTCGAAGCAACTTGTCATAACTCCCATCCGCCTTCATCGCTGCAATCGCCTTGTCAAACCCCGCGACAATCTGCGCATGCTGCGGATTCTTCAGACTCACCAATATGTGCAGGCTGTTCTCGCTCAACGGTTTGGGCAAAAACTCCACCGCACTGCGTACCTTCGATGATTCCCGCGCCAGGTAATACCGCGCGACATATTCATCCTCCAGCGTCAGCTTGACCCGATCCGCCGCCAGCATGCGCACGCCCATGGCAAAGTTATGCACAGGGACTTTCTGCAACGCCGTGTCGGCATCAAATGGCGGCGAGTAGGCGTAGCCGCGCACCACCGCTATGGGATACGTGTGCAGTTGCTGCAGATTGTTGTATTCGAGTGGCGTGTCTTTGCGCTTGAGAAAGCGGATGCGGTTGACCAGATACTCACCGGAAAACTGCCCCAGTTTCGTCCGGTCTTCGTTGTACCAGGCGTTGACCAGTACGTCGTAACGCCCCTCGCCAACCCCCAGCAGCGCCCGCGCCCACGGCACCTGCTCGTAACCGCTGGCATAGCCCGCCCGGGCCAGCGCGGTGGTGACGATGTCGGTGGCCAGACCGCCGTTGACAAGTGTGTCATCGGTAAAGGGTGGCCAGATATCAAACACCAGCCGCAACTTCTGCGCCGCTGCGGTCTGAGCCAGCAAGAGCAATCCGATCAAAGCAAAGGCTCGATGCAAACGCGGCATGCTTGAAAATCCTTAGCGGGCCGGAGCCCTGCGTGTTTTCAGTCAAAACCCCAAGGCCCCTTACCGGCAAAACCCAGGCACTAACATTAGCTCAATGGAGCCCGTGCACAGCGCTCACCCGCAGATTACACAAAGACGCCCGTGCTGCGCGAAAGGAATGATGGCATTTTGACCTTTGTCACAGACTCTTACGCCATACAGACATCTGCGACCGGTGCGCTTAGTATCGGACGACGTATTCAAGGAATCGGAAAATGACAATCGAGTGGGTCTGCAAACATCACAGCGATCTGGGCAAAGAGCAGCTGTACGCACTGTTGAAGCTGCGGTCGGAAGTATTCGTGGTTGAACAGAAATGCGCCTACCCCGACCTCGACGGGCAGGATCTGGAGGGCGACACCTATCACCTGATGGGTTGGGAGGATGATCAGTTGAAGGCTTATCTGCGCCTGCTCGATCCGCAATCCCAGGGTGGCGACGTGGTGATTGGCCGCGTGATCACCGCGCCGCAAGCCCGCGGCCAAGGGGTGGGGCACGAAATGATGGAGCAGGCGCTGAAGCAGGCCGAGAAACACTGGCCGCAGGTGCCGATCTATCTGTCGGCGCAGGCGCATTTGCAGGGGTATTACGGCAAGTACGGTTTCGTGGTGGCGGGAGAGGAATATCTGGAGGACGACATTCCGCATATCGGGATGCGTCGTTCCTGAAGGCCCCATCGCTGGCAAGCCAGCTCCCACAAGGTATTGCGTCGTTCACAACCTATGTGAACACCAGAAAAACCTGTGGGAGCTGGCTTGCCAGCGATGGCGTCAGCCCAGTCCACTCAGGATTCAGGGATACTCAAGCACAGCCTTGATCTGCCGCAGATTGCGCTCGATCCACCCCCGATCAATCGCCCCCCACTCACGAATCCGATAACGCCCGGCATGGTTGCGGGCGCCCTCTTCCTGCTCGAACTCGCAAATGATATCCAGATCCGCCAGTGCGGCGATCGTGTCCTGCGCCGTGCGCCGGGGCATGCCGGTCACTTCGGTCAGCGCCGGCACGCTTGGGGCCAGACCGCTGTCGATCAGGTACGCGACGTACAAGCGTCGATAGAAACTGCTTTTGGTCTTGCTGACGTCCATGCATGCACTCCGCATTTATTGAAGATCAAAAGATCGCAGCCTTCGGCAGCTCCTACTCTGGAACGCGTTCCCCGTTGTAGGAGCTGCCGAAGGCTGCGATCTTTTGGTCTTGTTCTTCACTGCATATCTCGCCAGGTCAGATACACCCGCAGATCAAACTCGACCTGGTGATACCCCGGCAGCATGTGTTCGCACAATTTGTAAAACGCCTTGTTGTGATCCGACTCTTTGAAATGCGCCAATTCATGCACGACGATCATTTTCAGAAAGTCCGGCGCAGCGTCCTTGAACAGCGAGGCGATACGAATCTCTTTCTTGGCCTTGAGTTTGCCGCCCTGAACGCGCGAAACCGTGGTGTGCAACCCGAGAGCACGATGGGTCAGGTCGAGGCGGTTGTCGAACAGCACTTTGTCGATGGCCGGGGCGTTCCGCAGGTATTCCTGCTTCAAGTCCAGCGCGTAGGTGTACAGCGCCTTGTCGCTCTGCACATCGTGGCGCCCCGCATAACGCTGGTCCAGGTATTCACCCAGACGCCCGTCGGCGATCAATTGGCGCACCTGATCCTGGAGTTGCGCGGGATAGGCCTGGAGGTACTTCAACACAATCATGGAAGGGCGACACGGTTCGAAAAAGGTGCGCCAGTGTAGCGAATTCAGCCGGGCAACGCGCTCCAGTCGAAAGGCTCGGCAAAGCTTACGGCGTCTTCGGCAACCATCGGACGCGCCACGAGAAAGCCCTGTACGTACTCGCAGCCGTGGGCTTGCAGCCATTGATATTGCTCGATGGTCTCGACACCCTCGGCAATCACCAGCAAACCGTATTGCTTGCACAGATTGATCACTGTGCTCACCAGGTACGCATCCTTTTTGGAGTCCGGCAATCGCGCGATCAGATGGCG
Organism: Pseudomonas sp. MF6776; assembly: GCF_016613125.1. Lineage (NCBI taxonomy): Bacteria > Pseudomonadati > Pseudomonadota > Gammaproteobacteria > Pseudomonadales > Pseudomonadaceae > Pseudomonas > Pseudomonas sp. MF6776. Next base: position 4,569 of record NZ_JAENSQ010000036.1, on the reverse strand, counting down.
ATCGAGCTTGAGTGTGTCCAGCTCCAGGTCACGCAAATGCGTCAACGAACATGGCCCGGAGCCGAAATCGTCCAACGCCACCCGCACCCCGAGATTACGCAGCAAGCGCAGCTGCTTTCGGGTTTCGTCGGGATTTTGCATCAAGGCCTCCTCGGTGACCTCGACCTCCAGTTGCCGTGGCTGCAAGGCGTGCCGCTCCATGACCTGACGCAACTCGGTGACCAGATTGGGCAGGCCGAACTGGGTGTTGCTCAAACTGACGCCGAGCACCAGGTCTTCGGCAAACAAGGTTTCCCAGGCCTTTCGCTGCCCAGCGCCACGGTGATAAATCCAGCTGCCGAGGCGACTGATCAGCCGCGCTTCCTCCAGCAACGGCAGGAACAACCCCGGCGGCACATCACCCACGCTCGGGTGCTGCCAACGCAGCAGTGCCTCGAAACCACGGATCTGCCCGCTATCAATCGCCACCTGCGGTTGATAGACCAGATTGAAATCACGGTTTTCGATAGCCGTGCGCACACTTTCTTCAAGCATCAACCGCGAGCGCGCACGGCCGTTCATTTCATGATCATAGAAGCGATATTGCTGACGCCCGGCGCGTTTGGCTTCGTACATGGCGATGTCCGAGGCACGTAGCAATCCGTCGAGGTTCGATCCGCAGTCCGGATAAGTGGCGATACCGATACTGGCGCCGAGGGCAATATCCATACCTTCGATTTGCTGACAGATCGAGACCCGTTCGATCAGTTTCTCGGCAATCTTCGCCGCCTGCTCGGGAAACTCCAGATCCAGCAGTGCAGTAAATTCATCACCGCCCATGCGCGCAAGAATATCGAACGGCCGCAAACACGCCTTCAACTGTTCAGAGACCCAGCGCAACACGCGGTCGCCCGCGTCGTGCCCGAGGGAATCGTTGACGCGTTTAAAGCCGTCGAGATCCAGATAAAGCAGCACCCAACTGCCGTCGCTGCGTTCGCCGCGCAGTAGCAGGTTTTCGACGGTTTGATAAAAGCCACGACGATTGAGCAACCCGGTCAGCGGATCAGTGACTGCCTGATATTCAAGCTGCTGGTGCAAATGACGCACCACCGACATGTCGAGCACCGTCACCACCATCCCATATTGCTCGGCGGGTAACGGCGCGCAGGACAGCGCCACCGGCACTTGCTGTCCGGGCGCGGTACGCAGCAAAGCGTCGCGCAGCCGCAAGGTTTCGCCGCGCTGGTAACTGCTTTTGAATTCGGAATCGGCCCACAACGGGATGTGTGGTTTCTGCAGGTAATCAAGAAACTCCTTACCCTCCAACTCTTTCACCGGCGCATTGAGCAGCCGTGAAATCGCCGGATTGGCAAAGCGGATCAGACCGTCCTCGCCCAGCACCAGAATGCCTTCGGCAGCGTTATCCAGCACCGAGGCATTAAATGCCCGAGCCAACTCCAGATCGCGAGTCAGTTGCTGCAAGGCGCGGCGATTGCGCTGATGCTCCAGCAGCGCTTGCACCTTGGGCTTGAGGATCTGCGGGTCGAAGGGTTTAAACAGGTAATCCACCGCACCACTGGCATAGCCCTTGATCACGGCGTCCTGGGATTGCTCGTTGGCGGTGAGGAAAATGATTGGCGTAAGGCGCGTGCGCTGGCTGCCGCGCATCAGCCGCGCGACTTCAAAGCCGTCCATGCCCGGCATCTGCACATCCAGCAGGACCAGATCGACGTCGTGTTCGAGCAGAATATTGAGCGCCTCGAAACCGGAGGCGGCGGTCATGACGTGCCAATCCTGACGCTGCAGCAATGCGCGCATGCTAATCAGGTTTTCAGGGTAGTCATCTACGATTAAGAGGACAGAGCTGCCTTCACTTGGCGGGGGTTGCGCGCATTCCATGCTGCTTCTCTTGTCGGGACATCAGGTCGGTTCCGGTAAAAACCGCACACATACTGAGCGTTCACTCTAGTCTTGGATCCACTAAAGCAGTAGCTGTCATCAAGCCATCATTTAACGAATGACTGGTTTAGCCGACTAACGGTCACGCTTGAAGCCCCCTGAAACCGGGAAAGGTGGCATTTCGACAGGATGTTGACGTCAACCTTCCGCCGGACGGCCGTTAACAAACTTTCCCTCTACGCTTATAAAGGCCGCCCCAAAACGCGCGGGCTAGAGCATCTGGCACGTGCGTGCAGCGAAACTTGAGTGGAAGAACCGACATGATCGATCTCGCAACCTGGAACCTCAGCGTTCCCGTTGGCAGCCCGCCATATACCGTCGAAACCTCCAAACTGGTGAAAGGCTTCAAGGATCAATACTTCCATTCCGACACCGGCACCCTGTTCTTCTGGTCACCGGTCACCGGGTCAAAAACCGAAAACGCCATCTACCCGCGTACTGAACTGCGCGAGACCTACAGCAACGGCACCCTGCGAAATTGGTATTACCCGGACGCCGACAACCTGCTACGCGCGACCGTCACGGTCAACAAAGTGCCAAGTTCCGGCAAAATCGTCATCGGCCAGATTCATGCTTATGAAAGCCAGAAGCCGATGCTCAAACTCGAGTACCAATACAAGACTAAAACCGAAACCGGCAACCTTGTAATCAAAGTCCGCATGCGCCCCGATGATGACGAAAGCCGCGTCATCACCCTCGCCACCGGCGTCAAAATGGACCGCGAATTCAACTACCTCATCCACCTCAGCCCCGGCGGCGCGTTGGGCGTGAGTGCGGCGGGTTATCAGTGGGATTCACAGATCAGCGCGACGTGGCGTAACAAGCCGCTGTATTTCAAGGCCGGGGTGTATGTGCAGGACAACACCGGCTACACCAGCGAGGGTGGGCAGGTGACCTTCAGCAAACTCGATATCGATCACGACAAATAGCTCGAGTTCTCCTGTAGGAGCTGCCGGAGGCTGCGATCTTTTGACTTTGACTTTTCAATATCAAAAGCAAGATCAAGAGATCGCAGCCTTCGGCAGCTCCTACATTTAAACAGGGTTGTTTAGATTGGTCGGCGGTTACTTCCCGAAGCCTACAACAGCTTGCGTCGTTGCCTACCACTACGCCAGAATCCGCCGGCTTGTGCGCCTGGAGGGCCATCGGTAACTTGATTCGCGTCACTGATTTCCAGTGATCGGGTTTAGTAGCCCGTGGTGTTTTTCAGTTATGTGCATAGCGCTTCAGTCAGCTCTTGCTGTCTGACTTGATGGTGGCTGTGTGCAGGGCGCTTCGGCGCGCCGGTCAATGCTGAATACTCCCCGGTCTACTAACCTGCGCACAGCTGCCACCCTTCTTTTAGTAGAGAGAGAAGCGGCTCCAACAGGAGTTTTCAGCTTATGACCAAATCAACGCCACACCCGCCGACCACCGACCCGGCCTCCCCGTACGAATCCCCCGACTCAAAAAAACTCAACGACGCCGCCGAACGCGCCCTCGACCACTACCTCAATCCCGCCGCCCACATAATGGCGAGCACCAACAACCCCGAACCCATGTACCTTGCCAACCCGAAGTACAACACCGAGTCCTTGCTGGCCAATGCCAGCGAAACGTTGGGCTCAGCCAGCGAAATGCTCAACAACTTCGCGGCGATGCTCGATACCTCGCACCGCAAGACCGCGCTGGGCATTGCGCAGGTAGTCATGCTCGGTGAACTGGCGGTGAATCAGGCACTGGATCATGTTGAACTTAACAAGTAACCCCCAGCCTTAAAGCAAACAAGCAAACAAGCAAACAAACAAACAAGCAAACAAGCAAACAAGCAAACAAGCAAACAAGCAAACAAGCAAACAAGCAAACAAGCAAACAAGCAAACAAGCAAACAAGCAAACAAGCAAACAAGCAAATATTTTCTATAGTTTGCTGCCATTGCTATCGCGAAAAGATCTATAACCCTGTCAGATCTGACAGGTGTAAATAAAAAAACCGAGGTCTACTATCGTTTTGTATGAACAGAAACATAAAACAACGCCTCTTAAATTAAATTTAGAAGGATCTAACTATGAAACCTTTAAAATCAATTATTTTCGCCGCAGCTGCAAGTGCGCTAGTCCTCATTAGTACTGGCGTCAACGCTGACACGCCCGACTCCTGCCATAACACCACTCAAGAATATGACAGGGACGCAGGGGAAATGGTCCTAGTTAAAACCTCAAAAGACATTCATCTTGACGTCAAGAGACCTGATAGCGGCAAAGTCAACGTAGAGTATGTTTATGATGCGAGTAACTCAAAGACGCCTAGCGGCACCAAGATCTACAAATGGGAGAAAGTTACAGGCGGATATGAATTTCTAGACCCAACTGATCAGGCTACTATTAGGGTTAAGGCGGAGGACGGCGTTAATGCACACACTCGCATTATTGTTAGCGACCCTGTTTGTGGAATCTCTAGCACAGCGCAATTTAATGTGAACTTTTACCCATAACATGCAATCATCCCATTTTATTCGCTAGTTACTTGGCGGTTGCAGGAGCTGAGTGCAACACGGTTATTGAATTGAAGCCGGAGCATCATGCCGCATTGCCATGGAGTTTTGCATGACCTCTCCCATCACCTCGATGGGGCATTTGAAGTCGAAGCGCT
>NZ_JAENSQ010000035.1:0-49998 GCF_016613125.1 Pseudomonas sp. MF6776 | reverse complement strand
GGCTGAAACCTTGGGCATGACCGATTTGAATGGTGGCGCGCTCTTCAACGCTGAGTTCGGAATAAGACATAGGGACAGCACCGTACCGGAAAGGTCAGGTGTTGCACTCAGTTTTCGCCGCCGCCCTGGAACTACAAAGATCACACTCAATATGAACTCGACCTGAACTATGCGTCACGCCTCACCCAACTAATAAATAATCCCGACTTATTCGACACACACAACATCATAGACACACAACTATTAAACACGGGCATTCTAACCGTTTCAAAACCAGACAACCCGCACTGGGGTTGGGATGAACTGTCGAAGATTTATCATATCGGCACGCAAAACATTCCCTGCGAACACACCCCACAGAATGTTCAAGAGTGGTCCAGGCAATATCTGGCGCACTGCAACGAAGTGCTGGCCACCCCGCCGCCCGCAAAAAGCCGTCCGCAACACGAGGCTGCACAGCGCATCGCCTTGCCCGACCCGGGCGAATTGAGCGACGACAGCCTGGCTAACGCGCTGCTCCAGCGAAAAACCTGTCGCTCCTTTACGGGTGCAGCGATGACGCTCAATAACGTCAGCACTTTGCTTTACCTGACTCTCGGTTACCTGCGCGAGCGCGACACTGTTCGGGATGACAGCATCGCCGAAGGCCTGGGAGCACGCCGCAGCAGTCCCTCCGGCGGTGGCCTGAACGCATGCGAAGGTTTTCTGCTGGTTCAGAACGTCGACGACGTTGCCCCCGGCATTTATGCCTATCACCCCGACGAACACTCCATCAGTCGAGTCAATCCATTGCCGTCATCGGCACTGGGCCATTTGCTCGGCGGTCAGCATTTCATCAACAACCTGCCGCTGGGATTGTTCATCACGGCGCGATTCGATCGACTTTGGTGGAAATATGGGCACTCCCGCGCCTATCGCATGGCGTTCGTGGAGGCCGGTCACCTCTCACAAACCTTTCAACTGGTTGCCACAGCACTTGGCCTGAACACCTGGTTGACCGGCGCGTTTGCCGACGAGCAAGTCGAAACACACCTCGAACTCGGGGGAAGCGCCGAACAGCCATTGTTCTTTGTCGGCTGCGGGGAAAGCGACGGACAGGCGATGTGCCAGGAACTGCGCGAACTGTTGCGCGAGGCCCAGGCATGACTCTCCTCAGTGCCGATCCGAGCGAAGCGCCAATCTCCTGGGCGCTCAAATTCACCTTGGGGGACTGGGACAACCGAGCCTCCGTCCGCACCAGCACTCATGACTATCAGTTGCCAGACGATGTACAGCACCAACTGGAAAGCCGTTACTGGTTTCCACCGGACTTCCTGCCCTACCTGTCGCATCCCGCCATTCAAGCAGCAGGGCGTGATGCGCTGCATCGGCTGACGGCCAATCATCTGGTGCACTTTCTCGACTACACCACCCTGCTGGAACACCGCATCGTCAATCGCGCGGTAGAAGTCATCGTCCACCGGGAACTGCCGATTCATGTGTCTCAAGCCATGAAGCATGCAGCGCTGCAGCTCTATACCGACGAGGGCTATCACGCGCTGTTTTCGAATCGTCTCGCCGATCAGATCGCCGGGCTCTACGGGATCATCGGGCGTCCGGCGATGCCAAAGCGGATTGTGCGCATGAACGCCCTGATCGCCCGCACTTCGGAGAAAAACCGCCCCTTGGCATGGTTTCTTCTCGGCTTCGTCTCGGAAACCATCATTGCCCGGGAGCTGCTGGAGGTCTGTCGCAACAGTCTGGTGTCCAGCGTGAACGACATGCTGCGCGATCATCTGGCCGACGAAGCCCGCCACAGCCGCTACTTCGCCGACGTGTTCCATTACCTGTGGCTGGCCTTGAACAATCGCCAGCGAACCTTCGCCTCCAGATCGCTATTGGAGATCATCGGGATGTTCTTCGAAGCCGACGAGCGCTGGTTGCAACAGAGCCTGCGTGGAGCAGGCATCACCGACAGCGCCGTGACCGACATCATCGCCAGCGTAACGGCGCCGCAAGCCACTCGACGGCGCGCACGCTCAGGTGCCACCGCGACACTGAACGCACTGAAAAGCGCCGGTTTTTTTGCGTGGCCCACCAACCAGCAACGCTTCGCCAAGGCAGGATTGATCGATGGATAAGGGGCAGTCAGTGGTAAACGCCAGACAACGCCGTGGCGCGGTCAGCCTGTTGCTGGCGATGGTGCTGCTCGGCGTGTTCCCTCTGGATGTTCTGCTGCCTTCATTTCCGGCACTGGCTGAACACTTTCGCAACACGCCCACAGACATTGCGCTGTCGATCAGTCTGTTCGCCGTGGGAATCGCGTTTGCTCAGGTTTCGATCGGGCCACTGTCCGACGTGATCGGGCGCAAGGGCTTGCTGCTCGCAGGCATGATCGTATCGATACTCGGCGCGCTTGGTTGCGTGATGACCAGCGACTACTCGCTGTTTCTGATGTTTCGAGTAGTGCAGGCCGTGGGCTGCGGGTGTTTTGTGCTGTCACAGGCGCTGGTGCAGGATTTGTTCGAGGGTAAAGAACGTGATCGTCTGCGCATCCTGATGGTCACGGCGAGCGGGGTCTTTATTTCGGTGTCGCCGCTGGCCGGCACCTTTCTGCAAGCCACTCTCGGCTGGCGCGGCAGTTTCTGGGTCTTCATTGCGCTGGCGGCCGCGGTATTCATCAAAGCCTGGCTGCTTCTGGACAACAGTCGTCCGGCCAGCAATGGCGAACGCCTGGGTTTCATTCAGTCCTACCGACGGGTGCTGGGAAGTTTCGAGTTCGTCGGCTATTGGCTGATATCTGCGTTCGCCTTTGCCTGCCACTTCTCGTTCATCGTGATCTCGCCGCTGATTTTCATGGATCAGTTGCAACTGGCGCCGTACGACTTTGCGCTGATCCTGCTGATTTACGGTGCCGCCTACATTGCCGGGGGCATCATCGCTTCGGTGTTGAATCGACGCATCACGCCCGGCCGACAAATCATTATCGGGCTGAGTCTGATCCTGCTGTCGGGGCTGCTGACGCTGTATCTGGCGGCCCATCATGCGCTGACCCCGATTGCGGTGCTGATCCCGATGCTGATGTGTACCGCTGGCACGACCATCTCCCGGCCAGCCGCCACTTCTCGGGCCATGGGTCTGTTTCCCGATAACGCCGGCACTTCGGCCTCGGCCGGCAGCACCATCATCTTCATTTGCGCAGGATTGATCAGCGCGCTGATAAGCCTCAGTCCTGCCAATCTGCAATCCACGCTGGGCTACAGCTTCGTGCTGCTCAGTTGCGTGGCGCTGGCATTGAACGGTGGTATCAGCCGTCGAGCAAGAAACACTCAGACCGACGCGATCGTGCAGCCGGGGAGCGATTAATCCTGCCGGTCGTCATGCAACAGGCACCGTCGGCACGGCAACAACACTTTGCGCCATTCCCTCCAGACGCCAGCGGTGTAGAATCGCTTCATTCATCGCCATTCATCCCCCGGCGGGTTTATGAGCTCAGGCTGAGGCAAGCGGCGATCCCGCAAAGTCATCGGCAACTTCCGGACACACGGCCATTTCTGAGTGTTCCAGACGTCAATAGAAGCTCTCTCCCCTTTTGATACCTGATTAGCCGCCCGGAGTGCTCCATGCCTGATTACCGTTCGAAAACATCCACCCACGGCCGCAACATGGCCGGCGCCCGCGCACTGTGGCGCGCCACCGGGATGAAAGATGACGACTTCAAAAAGCCGATCATCGCCATTGCCAACTCGTTCACCCAGTTTGTACCGGGCCATGTGCACCTGAAGGATCTGGGCCAGTTGGTCGCCCGTGAAATCGAACGCGCCGGTGGCGTGGCCAAGGAATTCAACACCATCGCCGTGGACGACGGCATCGCCATGGGCCACGACGGCATGCTCTATTCGCTGCCGAGCCGCGAAATCATTGCCGACTCCGTCGAGTACATGGTCAACGCCCACTGCGCCGACGCCATTGTCTGCATCTCCAACTGCGACAAGATCACCCCGGGCATGTTGATGGCTGCGTTGCGCCTGAACATTCCGGTGATTTTCGTTTCCGGCGGGCCGATGGAAGCCGGCAAGACCAAACTCGCGTCCCACGGCCTCGACCTCGTCGATGCCATGGTCATCGCCGCCGACGCCAGCGCTTCTGACGAGAAAGTCGCTGAATACGAGCGCAGCGCCTGCCCTACCTGCGGCTCGTGCTCCGGCATGTTCACCGCCAACTCGATGAACTGCCTGACCGAAGCCCTCGGTCTTGCACTGCCGGGCAACGGTTCGACCCTCGCTACCCACAGCGACCGCGAACAACTGTTCCTGCAGGCCGGCCGCACCATCGTCGAGCTGTGCAAGCGCTACTACACAGAGGACGACGAGTCGGTATTGCCGCGTAACATCGCCAATTTCAAGGCGTTCGAAAACGCGATGATGCTCGACATCGCCATGGGCGGTTCGACCAACACCATCCTGCATTTGCTGGCTGCTGCCCAGGAAGCCGAGATAGATTTCGATCTGCGCGACATCGACCGTCTTTCCCGGGTCGTGCCGCAGCTGTGCAAGGTCGCGCCGAACATCCAGAAGTACCACATGGAAGATGTGCACCGTGCCGGCGGCATCTTCAGCATCCTCGGTTCGCTGGCCCGTGGCGGCCTGCTGCACACCGACCTGCCGACCGTGCACAGCCGCAGCATGGAAGAAGCCATCGCCAAGTGGGACATCACCCAGACTGACGATGAAGCCGTGCATCACTTCTTCAAGGCGGGTCCGGCGGGCATCCCGACCCAGACTGCATTCAGCCAGTCGACGCGTTGGGAAAGCCTCGATGACGACCGTGAAAACGGCTGCATCCGGAGCTTCGAGCACGCCTATTCGAAAGAAGGTGGGCTGGCCGTGCTCTACGGCAACATCGCGCTCGATGGCTGCGTGGTGAAAACCGCTGGCGTCGACGAGTCGATCCACGTGTTCGAAGGCAACGCGAAGATCTTCGAAAGCCAGGACAGCGCCGTACGCGGCATCCTCGCCGACGAAGTGAAGGAAGGCGACATCGTCATCATTCGCTACGAAGGCCCGAAAGGTGGCCCGGGCATGCAGGAAATGCTCTACCCGACCTCGTACCTGAAATCCAAAGGCCTGGGCAAAGCTTGCGCCCTGCTTACCGACGGCCGTTTCTCCGGCGGTACCTCGGGGCTGTCCATCGGCCACGCTTCGCCAGAAGCAGCAGCCGGCGGTGCGATCGGTCTGGTGCAGGATGGCGACAAGGTGCTGATCGACATTCCAAATCGCTCGATCAACCTGTTGGTCAGCGACGAAGAACTGGCAGCACGCCGGGTCGAGCAGGACAAGAAAGGCTGGAAACCGGTGGAAATCCGTCCACGCAAAGTCACCACCGCCCTGAAGGCTTACGCCCTGCTGGCGACCAGTGCCGACAAGGGTGCTGTGCGTAACAAGGCGATGCTCGACGGGATCTAAAAAAGCTCAAAGCTGCGAGCTGCAAGCGGCAAGCAAGAGCAATGTGGCTCTTGCTTGCCGCTTGCCGCTTGCCGCTAACAGCTGCTTTTATTGAATCTCTTCAGGCTTGACGATCACCCAGTTCTTGTCCGCCGTCACCGGCAACCCTTCCTTGGCCTGCGCCGCCGCATGCTTGGCCATCATGCCGTTGATTTGCGTCATGTACTTGTCCTTGCGGTTGATCCACAAGTGAATACCGCCCTTGGCCACGTCGACATCGTGGAACAGCATGTAGCCGTCGCTGGTGGGCGTATCGCCGCCGACCAGCACCGGTTTTTTCCACTCATCGATGTAGGTCAGGATCGCTGCATGCTTGCCGGCCATCCAGGTCGCTGGCGTCCACAGGTACGGGGTCAGTTCCAGACCGAGGTTGGCCTTCTCGTCGTATTTGCCCGCCGTGATTTGCTTGCGTGCAGTGGTCAGCTCGTTGGTTTCGCGGTTCTTCAGCAGCAGGCTCACGCCGATGACATTTTGCGGTTTGACGTTGTAGCCGTACTTGGGATCCGCCGCGACCATGCGCACCAGTTCTTCAGAGGCGGCGGTCATCACGTAGACCTCGATGCCGTTCTCCATCAGCTTGTTGTACAGCTCTTGCTGGCCGGTAAAGATCTTCGGCGGATTGACGTCGAGCTTCTTGACCACATCGCCTTCGTAATACGTGGCCGGCACCGGTTTGCCCGAGGCCATCAGCTCATCGACGTAGCCTTTGAGTTCCTTGAGGGTGAAGCCGGAGAACACCTGCGCCACCCACGGGTAGCAGACCATGTCGTCGACTTCGCAGAGACGATAGTAGTAACTGAACAGGCTTTCCTTGTGGTCGGCGGTGTCCTTGAAAGGCATCAGTTTCAGGGAGGGGTCGAGTTTGTCGCGGGTGATCAGGCCCTTGTTTTCCATGAACGGCAGCAAGGACTCTTCGAGGTCGTAGCGGTAACTGGTGTTGTCCATGTCAAACACCGCGTAGTTACCCTTGTTGGCGTTGGCCGCAATCATCGCGTCCAGCGCCTTGGCCTGATCGGCTGGCCAGTGTTTCAAGTCGGTAGCGAAGGCCTGAGTGGCCAGGCCCATCCCTAAAGTCAGTGCGACAGCCAGAAATTTCGGTGCGAACTTCATCGACGCTTTCTCCCTGATCTAAAAGCATCGACGCTAACAAATACGTGTGACAGTCCTCGTCTGTCAGCGACCGCCCCCGCCCCTGTTTGCGCCAAATGCATTGCTGTGAGCGACACACGCTTATTCCAAAAACGACGGACACCATACGTTTTCGGTATTAAATCATTAGTTTTCAAGCTGTTAGGCTTGCCGGTTCGCAGCAGCCCCGGAAGGCTGTTGGCAAAGACTTTCCTGGAGTTCTCATGAATCTACCGTTGATTCTCAACCTGCTGGTGTTCCTCGCCCTGCTCTTCGGTCTGGCGCAGACCCGCCACACTTCGTGGAGCCTGGCGAAAAAAGTCCTGCTCGCGCTGGCTCTCGGCGTGGCATTCGGCGTGGCGCTGCACAGCATTTACGGTGCCGGCAACCCGGTGCTGAAAGCTTCGATCGGCTGGTTCGATCTGGTCGGCAACGGCTACGTGCAGTTGCTGCAAATGATCGTCATCCCGCTGGTGTTCGCCTCGATCCTCAGCGCCGTGGCCCGGCTGCACAACGCGTCGTCGTTGGGCAAGATCAGCTTCCTGACCATCGGCACGCTGCTGTTCACCACCGCGATTGCGGCGCTGATCGGTATTGGCCTGACCAACCTGTTCGGCCTCACCGCCGAAGGTCTGGTCGCCGGCACGCAGGAAATGGCTCGCCTGCAAACCATTCAGACTGACTACGCCGGCAAGGTTGCCGACCTGAATGTGCCGCAACTGTTGCTGTCGTTCATCCCGCAAAACCCGTTCGCCGACCTGGCCCGGGCCAAGCCGACCTCGATCATCAGTGTGGTGATTTTCGCGGCGTTCCTGGGGGTTGCCGCACTGCAACTGCTCAAGGATGACGTCGAAAAAGGTCAAAAAGTGATCAACGCCATCGACACTCTGCAAGCCTGGGTGATGCGTCTGGTGCGTCTGGTGATGAAGCTGACCCCGTACGGCGTGCTCGCGCTGATGACCAAAGTGGTCGCCGGTTCCAACCTGCAAGACATCATCAAGCTCGGCAGTTTTGTGGTGGTGTCGTACCTCGGTCTGGGCCTGATGTTTGTCGTCCATGGCTTGCTGGTGTCGGCGGCCGGGATCAACCCGCTGCGTTTCTTCCGCAAGATCTGGCCGGTGCTGACGTTCGCTTTCACCAGCCGTTCCAGTGCAGCGAGCATTCCGCTGAGCATCGAGGCGCAGACCCGTCGTTTGGGTATTCCGCAGTCAATCGCCAGTTTCGCCGCTTCGTTCGGTGCGACTATCGGTCAAAACGGCTGCGCAGGTCTGTACCCCGCGATGTTGGCGGTGATGGTTGCGCCGACCGTGGGCATCAACCCGCTGGATCCGCTGTGGATCGCCACGCTGGTAGCGATTGTGACCCTGAGTTCGGCCGGTGTGGCGGGCGTAGGTGGCGGTGCGACGTTCGCAGCGTTGATCGTGCTGCCGGCGATGGGCTTGCCGGTGTCTTTGGTGGCGCTGCTGATTTCGGTTGAGCCGCTGATTGATATGGGGCGTACGGCGTTGAACGTGAGTGGTTCGATCACCGCCGGTGCGATTACCAGCCAGGTGATGCAGCAGACAGATAAAGAACTGCTGGATGCCGATGAGCATGCGCAGCTAGCTAGCTAGCCAGCAAGCTGCAAGCTGCAAGCTGCAAGCCAAGAGCCAATCAGCTTTTACTTGCAGCTTGTAGCTTGTAGCTCAAAGCTGCTCTTTCTCCCAGACCTCGAAGTTGTACGCCGGCTTATCGCCCTCTGCCGGATTCGGCACATTCGACACCAGTGTCCACTGGCTCAAATCAAACTCCGGAAACCACGCATCGCCTTCCGGGCTCAGTGCCACACGGGTCAGGTACAGACGATCCGCCTGCGCCAGCCCTTGCGCATACAACTGCGCGCCGCCAATCAGCATCAACTCATCGACGCCCTGCGCTTTCGCCCACTCTTCGGCGCGAACCACTGCTGCCTCCAGCGACGGATAAACCTCCGCACCTTCGAGCACCAGACCGGCCTGACGGCTGACCACGATGTTCAACCGGCCCGGCAGCGGACGACCGAGGGAATCCCAGGTCTTGCGACCCATGATGATCGGCTTGCCAAGAGTCGTGGCCTTGAAGTATTTGAAGTCGCCCGGCAGGTGCCAGGGCATGCTGTTGTCGACGCCGATCACACGGTTTTCACCGAGGGCTGCGATCAGGCTGAGGGGGAGTGATTTAGTCATGTCGGCGAGGATACCAGAGCCTCGCTTACCCGGATAAGCGCCACAGCGGTTATGCTCTCGACTCAATTGAGCGACGGAATGGCGCGTGACTGAACTGACTCCACTGCAAAACCTCTGGCTGACCGAAACCGTGCGCCTGCGCGAAGAACATGCAGGCCCTCTGGATGATCTGGAAGCCAATCGCCTGGCCCGCGCGGCCGGCGGCGATCTGCCGAGCCGCATTCAACGCCGCGCCTTGTGGCTGGCTGAGCGTGACGGGCTGACGGCCGCACTCAAACACTGGCTGCAAGGCGCACGTCTGGCGTTGGTGTTGCTGATGATACTGGCGATGTTGAGTGGCGCCGGTCTGGCGTTCGCCGCGCTGGGCCAGACGCCGGTCAATGTGTTCTGGGCCTTGGGCAGCCTGCTCGGGCTGAACCTGATTCTGCTGCTGAGCTGGGCACTGGGGCTGATTTTTGCCGGCGAACACGGCGCCACCCTCGGGCGACTGTGGTTGTGGCTGAGCGAAAAACTCGCCCGCGACGCTAAAGCCGCCCAACTGGCGCCGGCCCTGCTGTTGATGCTGCAGCGCAAGAAACTCAATCGCTGGGCGCTCGGTGCGCTAGTCAACGGCCTGTGGTTGCTGGTAATGCTCAGCGCGTTGGCTCTGCTGCTGACGCTGATGGCGACGCGGCGCTACGGCTTCGTCTGGGAAACAACCATTCTCAGCGCCGATACCTTCATTCACATCACCCAGGCCCTCGGTCATCTGCCATCGTTGCTGGGGTTCAACGTGCCGACCGTGGACATGATCCGCGCCAGCGGCGACGGTGCTCTCGATATCGAAAGTGCCCGTCAGGCCTGGGCGACATGGCTGGTCGGCGTGCTGGTGGTCTATGGCGTGCTCCCGCGCCTGATGCTGGCGCTGTTGTGCTTCTGGCGCTGGAACAGCGGCAAAGCGGCACTGCGCCTGGACCTGAACCTGCCCGGCTACGCCCAACTGCGCGAACGCCTGATGCCGAGCAGTGAGCGCCTCGGTGTCAACGATCCGGAGCCCCCGCAGATGTATCGCGTCGAAAGCGGTGTCAGCGAACACGCCAGCGAAGGCGCGTTGCTGGTCGCGATCGAACTCGACGAACAACGCCCATGGCCGCCCGCGCTGCCGAAAAACGTCAGCAACGCCGGCATTCTCGACAGCCGCGAGTCGCGGCATAAGCTCCTCGAACAACTCAGCCGTTTTCCACCGGCGCGACTGGCCATCGCCTGCGACCCACAGCGCTCGCCGGATCGCGGCAGCCTTGCGCTGATCGCCGAACTGGCGCGCAGCGCTGGCGAAACGCGCGTGTGGCTACTACAACCGCCGCCCGGTGCAGCGCTGGATGCCGAACGTCTCGGCGACTGGCACATCGCGCTGCAACAGCTTGAGCTGGAGTTTGCCGACAGCGCGCCGCTGAACTGGCTGGAGACTGGACATGACTGACGCCCGCAAAGCCCCGCTGAAACTGGCAGTGGTCGGCCACACCAACGTCGGCAAGACGTCGCTGTTGCGCACGCTGACCCGCGATGTCGGCTTCGGCGAAGTCTCCCATCGACCAAGCACCACACGGCGTGTCGAGGGCGCGCGGCTATCGGTGGACGGCGAGCCGCTGCTCGATCTCTACGACACGCCGGGGCTGGAGGACGCCATCGCCCTGCTGGACTTTCTCGAACGTCTGGAGCGCCCCGGCGAACGCCTTGATGGTCCGGCGCGGCTGGCGCGGTTTCTCGACGGCAGCGAGGCACGCCAGCGCTTCGAGCAAGAGGCCAAGGTGCTGCGACAACTGCTCGCCTCGGATGCCGGTTTGTATGTGATCGACGCTCGTGAACCGGTGTTGGCCAAATATCGCGATGAGCTGGAAGTGCTGGCCAGTTGCGGCAAACCGCTGCTGCCGGTACTCAATTTCGTCAGCAGTGCCAACCATCGCGAGCCGGATTGGCGCGAGGCGCTGGCGCGACTGGGTCTGCATGCGCTGGTGCGTTTCGACAGCGTCGCGCCGCCGGAGGATGGCGAGCGGCGGCTGTATGAAAGCCTCGCGCTGCTGCTGGAAAGTGCGCGGCCACAACTGGAGCGGTTGATTGCTGATCAACAGGCACAGCGCCTCGCCCGTCAGCAAAGTGCAGCGCGACTGATCGCCGAATTGCTGATCGACTGCGCCGCGTGCCGACGCAGCGTGGTCAGTGAAGCCGAGCAGGAACAGCAAGCCATCAGCGAATTGCGCAAGGCTGTGCGTCAACGCGAACAGAAGTGCGTCGAGGCGTTGCTCAAGCTGTATGCGTTTCGCCCGCAGGATGCGGCGGCCAGTGATTTGCCGTTGCTGGACGGGCGCTGGGGCGATGACCTGTTCAATCCCGAGACGCTGAAGCAACTCGGTGTACGGGTTGGCGGCGGGATCGCAGCGGGCGCGGCGGCGGGGGCTGGCGTGGATTTGCTGGTCGGCGGGATTACCCTCGGTGCAGCAGCGCTGGCCGGTGCGATTGCGGGTGGCGCGCTGCAAACGGCGCGCAGTTATGGCAGTCGTTTGCTCGGCAAGATCAAAGGGCAACGGGAGTTGACCGTGGACGATGGGGTGTTGCGGTTGTTGGCGTTGCGACAGCGACAGTTGCTGCTGGCGCTTGATCAGCGCGGGCATGCAGCGATGGACGCGGTTCAGGTGGCCACACCGCAGGACAAGACCTGGCGTGAGGGCAAGTTGCCCGAGGCGCTGAGCAAGGCGCGGGCGCATCCGCAGTGGTCATCGCTCAATCCGCACGCGAAGTTGAATCAGGGGGAAAGGCAGGAGCAGATTGAGTCTCTGGCCACAGATTTGTAGCGCTTGATCTGGCGCCATCGCTGGCAAGCCAGCTCCCACAGGGTTCTTCAGTGAATACAGGTTCTGTGAACACCACAAATACCTGTGGGAGCTGGCTTGCCAGCGATGGCAGCCCCTCTGTTCAAAGCTTTAAGCAGCCAGTAAACGCGCCGCTTTCTCCTTCAGTACCCCAAGGTCCATCACCGGCACCGCCCTCTCCTTCGCCAACTCATCCCACTGCCGCATGCGCAGACTGACCGCACACAAAGGATCGCGCGCAAACTCATCCGCCTCGGCCTCGGTCATCACCCCGCCCTGATACTCCAGCGTCCTGCGACTCGCTTCACTCAACCGCTCGAAATACCCAGGCTCGCGCAACGTCAGGTAACGCTTGGCCTGCACGTGATACTCCACCAGCCGCGCCATGCGTTCGCTGAATCCGGCCTCACGTAAATAATCCGCCCCGAGCCGTTCATGGCTGACCACGCCATAACCGCCCATATTCTCCGCGCCCTCGGCACACAAATGGCCGATGTCATGAAAGAACGCCGCCAGCACCACTTCGTCGTCGAAGCCCTCGGCGATAGCCAGTTCGGCCGCCTGGGACATGTGCTCGATCTGCGACACCGGTTCGCCGATGTAATCACGGGTGCCGAAGCGCTCATACAACCCGAACACCCTCGCCACGATTTGCTCATGACCTGCCATCAAACTTCCTCCAGCAACTGCGCCACGTTGCGCTCGGCCATCGCCGGGCCAACGCTCATGCCGACGCCGGTGTGCATCAACGCCACACTCAAGCCCGGTGCCGGGCGCAGGAACGAAAACGGTCCCGGCCCCCGAGAACCATAGACGCCCTGCCAGCGTTCGACCACTTGCACCTTGCAGCCCAGGGTCTGTTCGGCCAGTTCAAGCATCCAGGTATCGACTTGTTCGGCGTTGAACGGTGAAGCATCGCTGCCGTAATGGTGCGAGTCGCCGATGATCAACTCGCCATACGGCGTCGGGCTGATCAGCAGGTGGATGCCGTTTTCGTGCAGGTGCGGTTGCTCACGCAGAATCTGCGCTTGTACCGCCGCCGCTTCCGGCAGATCGGCGAAGGCGCCGTAGTGCACGCAACTCAAACCCGTGAGCAATGCGTGTTGCAGATCAAGATCGATCTGCGGCCGGGCGCGAAGCATTTGCAGGCGACAGATTTGCGGGTCGAGCGCGGCAATCGGCTCGGCCAGTAACGTCTGATAATCGTGGCCCGAGCAGACGATGATCTGCTTGGCAGTGAACGTTCCGGCCGTGCTTTGCAGGCGTCCGGACTCGACATCGCGCACCAGCGTGGAGAAGTGAAATTCGACACCGAGGTCGCGGCGCAGATAATCGATCAGCGCCGGAATGGCTTCGCGCGAGTACAGCTGTTGGTCGTCCATCCCGTGTAACGCGGCGCGGTGGTGGCTGAACTGGCCGTTGTACAGATCGCGCAATGCAGCGCCGCGCAGCAAGTCGACGTTGTAACCGTGCTCCACTGCGCGGCTTGCGCAGAAGGCTTCGAGCAGATGCTCTTCGGCTTCGCTGCGGGTGAACAGGTACGAGCCGTTGCGCTTGATTTGCAGCCCGGCGAGTTGCGCCCAGTCCCCCCAGATGTCACGGCTTGCCTTGGCCAGTTCGAGCATTTGGCCGGGCGGTTGGCCGGTGACCAGTGCCTGGCCGAAGTTACGCACCGAAGCGCCGAGTGGCGTGGCGCTGCGTTCGAATACGGCGACCTTGAGACCGCGTTTGGCGGCGGCGTAAGCATGTGAGAGCCCGAGGATACCGGCGCCGACGACCAGCAGGTCTTTGTGTTGTGTCATATGGAAATGTCCTGCATGAGAGACCGCTTTCGCGAGCAGGCTCGCTCCCACAGGGAACTCCTGGTGCCCACAGAATATGTGTTCACTGAAATGCAATGTGGGGGTAGCCCTGCCAGCCACCACAGGGAATTGTGTTGTGAACACGATCCAATGTGGGAGCGAGCCTGCTCGCGAAGGGGCCCTGTCAGTCGATAGAAATCTTACTTGGCGGCGACTTTCTCGGACTTGCCGTCGTAGCGCTTGCGCCACTCGGTCAGGATTTCGTCGCGATTTTTCGAGGCCCAGGCGAAGTCGTTCTTGATCAGACGCTGCTCGTAGTCGGCCGGCAATTCGGTCTGCGGCTTGGCGATGCCCGGCTGCGCGAGGACGGCGAAGTTCTCTTTGTACAAGTCCATCGCTTCGGCGCTGGCGGAGAAGTCGGCGAGTTTCCTGGCCGCGTCTTCATGCGGGGTGCCTTTGATCACGGCGGTCGCTTCGATCTCCCAGCCCAGACCTTCCTTCGGCAGGATGATGTCCAGTGGCGCGCCCTGACGTTTCAACTGAACCGCCGGGTATTCAAAGGAAATGCCGATCGGGAATTCGCCGGCCGCTGCCAGTTTGCATGGCTTGGAACCGGAGTGAACGTACTGGCCGATGTTCTGGTGCAGTCCGTCCATGTAGGCCCAGCCCTGTTTCTCGCCGAAGGTTTGCAGCCAGGCGCTGACATCGAGGAAACCCGTGCCGGACGAGGCCGGGTTAGGCATGACGATCTTGCCTTTGTACTCAGGCTTGGTCAGATCCTGCCAGCTCACTGGCTTCGTCAGCCCCTGCTTTTCGGCTTCGATCGTATTGAAGCAAATGGTCGCGGCCCAGACGTCCATACCGACCCAGGCTGGTGGGTTGGCGGCATCGCGGTAGTTCGCGCCGATCTTGCCCAGATCCTTTGGCGCGTAGCTTTGCAGCATGCCTTGCTGATCGAGGATCGCAAGGCTCGACGCCGCCAGCCCCCACACGGCGTCAGCCTGCGGACGGGCCTTTTCGGCCAGCAGTTTGGCGGTGATGATCCCGGTGGAGTCGCGCACCCACTTTATCTCCACGTCCGGGTTGGCTTTTTCGAAGGCTTCTTTGTAGGTCTTCAACTGTTCGGCTTCGAGGGCGGTGTACACCGTCAACTCGGTTTTTGCCGCGAAGGCATTCAGGCTGAAAGTAGCGAGCACAGCAGCGGCCAGGGCCATAGGCTTGAACATGATCGATTTCCTGTAGGTGAGTTGAACGTGTGAATCAGTGACCGGGCGCGGTTTGCCGCCAGGCCTGGGAGCGGCGCAACAAGCCGCGCGAAGCCCACGCCAGCAGCAAGGACACGCCCGCCGAGGTGAACAGAATCAGGGTCGACATCGCCGCCGCGCCGCCAACGTTGCCGGCGTCATCCATGTTCAGCACCGCCACCGCCGCGAGGATGGTGTCGGGGCTGTAGAGGAAGATCGCGGCGGACACAGTGGTCATCGCCGAGACGAACAGGTAGCGCACGATGTCCAGCAGCGCCGGCAGGCAAATCGGCACGGTCACGCGCAGGTAATGCCGATACAGCGGCGCCTTGAGCGACAGCGCGGCGGCTTCGAACTCGGCGTCGAGTTGGCGCAGCGCGGTGGTCGCGGTCATTTGTGCAGTGGTCAGATAGTGCGCAATGGTGCAGACGATCAGCAGCGTCATCGTCCCGTACAACACGTGCAGCGGATTGCCGGTGAGGTTGAAGAAAAAGACGTAACCCAGACCCAGCACCAGCCCCGGCACCGCCATCGGGATGAAACTCAGCATGCGCAACGCCAGGTTGAGGCCGCGCTGAGTGCGGGTCTTCTCCATCAGATAAGCGCCGGTGAAGATCAGCACGCTGCCGATCAGCGCCGTGCCCAACGCCATCTTCAAGCTGTTGCTGTAGGCCAGCCAGCCACCGCCGGCCGTCTCGTTGAACTGGTAGTGATTGAGCGACAGCGACAGGTTGTACGGCCAGAACTTCACCAAGGAGGAGAACACCGCCATGCCGAACACCAGCAGCAACGCGGCGCTGATCAACACGACAATCGCCAGGTAGCAGCTATCGCGCAGTTTCGACGGTGCCGGTTTGAACACCTGAGCGCGACCGCTCATGGAGTCGCCGTGACGGCGGCGCAGCCAGGCATCAACCCCGAAGCTGAACAGCGCCGGCACCAACAGCACCATGCCGATCAACGCGCCGCGACCGAATTGTTGCTGGCCGACCACCGCTTTGTAAGCTTCCAGCGCCAGCACCTGGTAGTCGCCACCCACCACCACCGGCACACCGAAGTCGGTGATGGTCAGGGTGAACACCAGACAGAACGCGGCGAACACAGCCTGACGCGTCGCCGGCCAGGTGATGCTGCGAAAGGCCTTGGCGGGACTGGCGCCCATACTCGACGCGGCATCGAACAAACGCGCATCGGCCAGCGACAAAGCGGAGAGCAAAATCATCAGCGCATGGGGAAAGGTGTAGATCACTTCACCCAGCACAATCCCCCAGAACCCGTAAATGTTGTCCGAGAGCAGCCCGCGCAACATGCCCTGGTTGCCGAACAGATAGACCAGCGCAATGCCCGGCAGCATCGACGGCGCCATCAGCGGCAGCAGGGAAATCCCGCGCCAGATGCCCTTTGCCGGTATCAATGTGCGTTGCAGTGCGTAGGCAAACAGGTAAGCCAGCGGTACGACGATGGCCGCAACACTGAGGGAAACTTTCAGGCTGTTGCCGAGCAGCCAGTGGAAATTCTCGCTGGTCACCAATTCCTTCGCCGCGACCCAGCCACCGCCCTGCCCGGCCTCGCTGCTGAAACCACGCCAGAAGATCGCCAGCAACGGCAGCAACACCGCAACGCCGAGCAATACCAGCAACAGCAGTTTGCCGCCGACGACAAAGATACGGTCGCCGATCTCGGCACGGGAGGTCTGCCGCACCTGCTTGTGCGGTAGCGGCAGCGCGAGATTGCTGTTCATCAGGCAAACACCTGCAGGCTGCGCGGCGGCAAGGCGACCATGATCTGCTGGGCGCCGAGGCGCGGCATGGCTTCCGGCGCCAGTTCGGCGAGCAGTGCGTGGCCTGGCAGTTGATCGAGTTCGAAGCTCATGCGGCAGCGGTTGCCGAGGAAGGTGATCTCGCGGACTTTCGCCGGAAAGAGGTTCTCCTCATGCACCAGCGGATTGACGTTGATCGCTTCCGGGCGGCAGAACAAACGGCCCGACGCACGCTGGACGCTGCCGTCACTCAGGCGCAGGTTCATCCCGCCGACCTGGGCGTGGCTTTCGCTGCTGCGCTGGAACGGCAGCCAGTTGCCCTGACCGACAAACTCGGCCACAAACGGCGTGGCCGGGCGGTTGTAGATTTCCTGTGGGGTGGCGTATTGCTCGACACGACCGTTGTTCATCACCGCGATGCGATCCGCCATCAGCATGGCTTCGTCCTGATTGTGGGTGACCATCAGGGTGGTGATGCCTAGGTTGCGTTGCAGTTGGCGCAGTTCGGTGCACAGATGCTCGCGCACCCGGGCATCGAGGGCCGACATCGGTTCATCGAGCAGCAGCAACGACGGCGCCGGAGCCAAGGCGCGAGCGAGCGCAACGCGCTGTTGCTGACCGCCGGACAATTGGCCGGGGTACTTTTTCTCACTGCCGATGAGGCCGACCAGTTCCAGCATCTGAGCGACGCGACGGCGTACTTCCTCGCGACCACTGCCGGCGAGGCCGTAGGCAATGTTCGCCTCGACAGTCAGATTGGGGAACAGCGCGTAGGACTGGAACAGAATCCCGTAGTCGCGAGCTTGCGGGGCGAGGTGCGAGACGTCGCGGTCACCGAGATAGAGTTCGCCGCTGTCCTGCTTCTCCAGACCGGCGATGCAGCGCAGCAACGTGGTCTTGCCGCAGCCCGAGGGGCCGAGCAGACACACCAGTTCACCGGCGGCGACGTCGAGGGAGACGTTATCCAGTGCGGTGAAAGCGCCGAAGCGCTTCTGCACGCTGCGCACTTTCATCGGCGCACCGGGGTTGGTCAGGGCAGTTGCAATGGCAGGATTCATGGACAGACCTCATCAAGCAGATGAGGCCAATCCTAGGGTTGTAATGCGTCCGTCATGTGGCAGTGAGGCAAAAACGGCCGATAGTGGTATTCAGGGATTTTGGTTCAGAGTCTGAATCTGTGTTGTCTGACCTGGCGCCATCGCTGGCAAGCCAGCTCCCACAGGTGTTTCTGTGGTTCACAAAATCTGATTCCACTGAAAATCCCTGTGGGAGCTGGCTTGCCAGCGATGAGGCCGGTCCTGCCCACGCAAGGGTTCAGGCCGGGGACATTTCCTGCGCCAACCCGAGAAACGCCGCCGGCAACCGCGCGCCCTTCCTCTCCTTCAGGCAATACAGGTACTCAGGAATCTGCGGCGCGTTCTCGATGGTCAGCACGCGCAACTGCGGATCGTGCGGTACTTCCTGCCGGGCAATGATGCTGATGCCGATATTGCGCAGCACCGCCTCGCGGATCGACTCACGGCTGCCTATCTCCAGCAATGGCCCGAAACTCACCCCGGCACCGGCCAGCAGCTCTTCGGTCAGCCGCCGTGTGGTCGAGCCCGACTCACGCATCAACAGCGTATGCCCGGCCAGCGCACTCAACGCCACATGCTCTTGCGCCGCCAACGGATGATTGCGATGCACCGCCAAGACCAGCGGATCAGTGCCCAGCACCCGGCGGATCAGCCGCGCGTCATCGAGCAACTGCGAGGACGCCGCGATATCCACGCGGTAATCCTCCAACGCTTCGAGCACTTGCTGCGAGTTGCCGATTTCCACCGACACTTCCACCTGCGGCAGGCGCTCACGAAAGGTCTTCACCAGATCGAGGATGTAATACGGCGCGGTCGCCGCGATGCGCAGTGTGCCCTGCACCTGGCCGCTGTTGCGCAGGAAGAACTCGATGTCCGCCTCTTGCTGCAACAGCGTTTTGACCATCGGCAGCAACCGCGCGCCTTCGTCGCTGACGCTCAAACGCCGACCGCCACGGTAGAACAGCTCCACCGAATACTGGCTTTCCAGATTGCGGATCTGCGTGGTCACGGTCGGCTGGCTGAGGCCGAGTTTTTTCGCCGCCAGCGTGATGCTGCCCAAGCGGGCCACCATGTAAAACGCCTTCAGCTCGGCACTCAGCACAACCATCCCTCATCGTTTATTTGCGCAGCAGGCGCAAACCATTGAACACCACCAACAGACTCACGCCCATGTCGGCAAATACTGCCATCCACATGGTGGCGAGCCCGGCGAAGGTTACCCCAAGAAAGATAGCCTTGATCACCAGGGCCAACGCAATGTTCTGTTTCAGGATGCTGGCGGTATCGCGCGACAGGCTGATGAAGGCCGGAATCTTGCGCAGATCATCGTCCATCAGGGCGACATCGGCCGTCTCGATCGCCGTGTCGGTGCCCGCAGCGGCCATGGCAAAACCGATCTCGGCGCGAGCCAGCGCCGGGGCGTCGTTGATGCCGTCGCCGACCATGCCGACGCGATGACCCTGCTTGTACAGGTCTTCGATGGCTTGCAGTTTGTCGGTCGGCAGCAAATCACCGCGCGCTTCATCGATGCCAACCTGCGCCGCAATCGCCTGCGCGGTGTGGACGTTGTCGCCAGTCAGCATCAGGGTTTTCACGCCAAGTGCATGCAACTGACGGATCGCCTCACGGCTGGTCTCTTTAACGGTATCAGCCACGGCAAACAGCGCCAGCGGGCCAGACGTGTCGAGCAGCAGCACCACGGACTTGCCCTGTTTCTCCAGCGCGAACAGCTTTTCTTCCAATTGCGGCGAGCACAGACCCAGCTCTTCAACCAGACGATGGTTGCCCAAGTGATAGGTCTGGCCATTGATATCGCCCTTCACGCCCCGCCCGCCGAGCGCTTCGAAGTTATCCACATTCAGCACAGCGAAGTTTTTATCCACAGCGGCATTGGCGATGGCCAGCGACACCGGGTGGTCGGAACGCCCGGCCAGTGCGGCGGCAATCGCCGGTGCCGTGGCATCGGCCGTCGGCTCAAGGGACAGGTAATCGGTCTGCACCGGTTTGCCGTGGGTGATCGTCCCGGTTTTATCCAGCGCCAGATAGTCGAGCTTGAACCCGCCCTCCAGGTACACGCCGCCCTTGACCAGAATGCCTTTGCGCGCCGCTGCCGCGAGGCCGCTGACGATGGTCACCGGGGTTGAAATCACCAGTGCACAAGGGCACGCAACGACCAGCAACACCAGCGCGCGATAGATCCAGTCGAACCACACCGCGCCCATGAACAATGGCGGAATGATCGCTACCGCCAAGGCAAATACGAACACCACTGGCGTGTAGATTTTCGAGAATTGATCGACGAAGCGCTGAGTCGGTGCGCGAGCGCCTTGGGCTTGCTCGACGGCGTGAATAATCCGCGCCAGGGTCGAGTTGTTTGCCGCAGCGGTCACTGCGTATTCCAGCGAACCTGCCTGGTTGATGGTGCCCGCGAAGACTTTGTCGCCGATGGTTTTCTCCACCGGCAGGCTCTCGCCAGTGATCGGCGCCTGATCGATGGTCGAATTGCCGCTGACGACTTCACCGTCCAGCGCAATACGCTCACCGGGTTTAACCCGCACGCGGGCGCCGAGTTCGACGCTTT
This sequence comes from Pseudomonas sp. MF6776, assembly GCF_016613125.1. Lineage (NCBI taxonomy): Bacteria > Pseudomonadati > Pseudomonadota > Gammaproteobacteria > Pseudomonadales > Pseudomonadaceae > Pseudomonas > Pseudomonas sp. MF6776. The sequence continues at coordinate 29,875 of NZ_JAENSQ010000035.1, read as the reverse complement.
TCACTTCCTGTTCGAGCCAGGTGCCGTCAGCCTGCTGCACGGTCGCCTGTTCCGGGGTCATCTGCATCAGGCCGCTGATCGCGTTACGCGCACGATCCAGCGAGCGGGCCTCAATCAACTCGGCCACGGTGAACAGGAACATCACCATCGCCGCTTCCGGCCACTGACCGATAAGAATCGCACCGGTGACGGCAATGCTCATCAACGCATTGATGTTGAGGTTGAAGTTCTTCAGGGCGATCCAGCCCTTTTTGTAGGTGGTCAGGCCACCGCTGAGGATCGAAATCAACGCGATGATCGCCACCACCCAGTTGGGTGCGGCGTTGGTGAAGTGGATAACTTCAGCCGCCAATGCGCCAACGCCCGAGAGAGCCAGCGGCCACCAGTGTTTTTTCACCGGAGCCGGCGCCGGCGCTTCGACGCCCGCCTCCAGCGGCTCGGCGTGCATGCCGATGGATTTGATCGCATCGATGATCGGCGCGGTGTCCGGCAGATTGTGGGTCACGCCGAGCACGCGGTTGATCAGGTTGAATTCCAGTTGCTCAACGCCAGCGAGTTTGCCGAGCTTGTTCTGAATCAGAGTCTGCTCGGTCGGGCAGTCCATCGCCTCGATGCGGAAACTGCTCAGCCGGGCATCGGCACTGGTCTTTTCGCTGAGCTGCACCAACGCAGGCGCAGCCGTTTTCGACCCGCAGCAGGAATCGCCGCCATGGGCATGTTTATGCACAGGCTGCAGTTTATGACTGTGATCGTGCCCGTCGCCGGGCTTGTGGGTGTGCTGGGAATCGCTCATCGGGTCGCGTCCATGAAGGTGCCTGTTGCCAAGTAAAGACCCTGTAGCCACTATAGGGTCAAGCACCCTTTTGGAGATTGCCGTCATGAAGATCGGAGAACTGGCCAAACTGACCGATTGCGCCGTGGAAACCATCCGCTACTACGAACGTGAAAGCCTGCTGCCGGAACCGGCCCGCAGCGAAGGCAACTACCGCGTCTACACCCAGGCCCACGCCGAAAGACTGACCTTCATCCGCAACTGCCGCACCCTCGACATGACCCTCGAAGAGATCCGCAGCCTGCTCGCCTTGCGCGACAGCCCGCAGGATCAATGCGAAAGCGTCAATGCGCTGATCGACGAGCACATCCAGCACGTGAAGGCGCGAATCGATGGATTGCTGGCATTACAGACGCAACTGCTCGACCTGCGCCAACGTTGTGGCGAAGGGCCGATGGCGGATCAGTGCGGGATTTTGCAGCGACTGGAAGTGAGTGGCGGGGTTGTGGCGACGGAAGTTGAGCATTCCCACGTGGGCCGTAGTCACGGCCATTGAGCCGTACACAAAACCAAATGTGGGAGCGAGCCTGCTCGCGAAAGCGGTGTATCAGTCGACATCTCTATGACTGACACGCCCTCTTCGCGAGCAGGCTCGCTCCCACAGGGGGTTTGTATTGTGCCTCAGACCGCCATCGGCGCAGTCATTGGCGCGTGGTGCTCGTAGCCTTCCAGCGAGAAATCGCTCGGCTCAACCAGTTCCAACCATTCAGGCTGATACACACCGGTCTTGGCAAACTCCGGCACACGATCCGAGATTTTCAGCTTCGGCATGGCGAACGGCTCGCGCTTAAGCTGTTCGTTGAGCATGTCCAGGTGGTTTTCGTAGACGTGCGCATCACCGATGAAATAGGTGAACCAGCGTGGCGTGTAACCGGTCAGGCGACCGATCAGGCTCAGCAGCGCGGCACCTTCTGTCAGGTTGAAAGGTGTGCCCAGACCCAGATCGTTGGAGCGGATGTAGAGGGTCAGAGAAATCTCTTTGGTCTCGACATTCGGGTGGAACTGGTACAGCAGATGGCACGGCGGCAAGGCCATTTCATCAAGCTGAGCAACGTTCCAGCCGTGGAACAGAATGCGGCGACTGCCCGGATCATTGATGATCGTGTCGACGCACTGGCGCACCTGATCGATGGCTTTGTACAGGACCACATAGGCCTGACCGTCTTCTTCGCCCTGAGCGATTTGCTTGTAGCCGTTGCTCAAGGTTTGTTCGATGGCGGCGGTGTTGCTCAGCGGAATCTGCTTGTACGCGGGCCATTTGCGCCATTGCACGCCGTAGATTTCGCCGAGGTCGTCGTCGCCCTGACGGAACGGGTTGGCCAGCCACTGCGCGTTTTCGTTGGCGTTCTGATCCCAGACCTTGCAGCCCAGCGCGCGGAATTCAGCCGCGTTGTTCACACCACGCAGAAACCCGCACATCTCGCCGATCGCCGATTTGAAGGCCATCTTGCGCGTGGTGATCGCCGGGAAACCTTCCTGCAGATCGAAACGCAGCATCGCCCCCGGAAAACTGATGGTGTTGATGCCGGTACGGTTGGCCTGCTTGGTGCCGTTCTGAATGACGTGCGAGACCAGTTCGAGATATTGCTTCATGAATTACCTGTGTCCTTTGAGCCCCGGCGTCGCGCGCCGGGGTTCGTAGTTTAAGCCGTCGGAGCGAGTGGTGCTGCCGGCGCGCGACGATAGGCCAGCCAGATCAGGAACAACCCGCCGACGATCATCGGTACGCACAGCACCTGACCCATGGTCAGCCAGTTCCAGGCCAGATAGCCCAGTTGCGCATCCGGGACGCGGACGAACTCGACGATGAACCGGAAGATGCCGTAGAACAGCGCGAACATGCCGGAAACGGCCATGGTCGGACGCGGTTTGCGCGAGAAGATCCACAGGATCAGGAACAACGCCACGCCTTCGAGCGCGAACTGATACAGCTGCGACGGGTGACGCGGCAATTGTGCCGGGTCGCTGAACGGCGGGAAGACCATGGCCCACGGCACGTCGGTCGCCTTGCCCCACAGTTCGGCGTTGATGAAGTTGCCGATACGCCCGGCGCCAAGACCGATCGGCACCATCGGCGCGACGAAGTCCATCAGCTGGAAGAACGACTTGCCATTGCGCTTGCCGAACCACAAGGCCGCAAGCATTACGCCGATGAAACCGCCGTGGAACGACATGCCGCCCTTCCACACTTCGAAAATCAGCATCGGGTTGGCGAGGTACGCGCTCAGGTCGTAGAACAGCACATAGCCCAGACGTCCGCCAACAATGACGCCCATCGACAGCCAGAAGATCAGATCGGAGAGCTTCTCTTTGGACCACGTCGGGTCGAAGCGGTTGAGCCGGCGCGACGCCAGCAGCCACGCACCGCCAATGCCGATCAGGTACATCAGACCGTACCAGTGGATTTTCAGCGGACCGATGGCCAGGGCCACCGGGTCGATCTGCGGGTAAGGCAGCATTGCGACTCCTCGTTAGAGTTGAAAGCAGAATTCCCGGGCGACGCTGCCACCTCAGGATTAAGCCAGGATTGCCACGCGGTCAAAGCAGAAAGCTTAATCCCACGCAGAACAGCAAAGCGGCGAACAGTCTTTTCAGCAACTTCGCCGACAACCGATGGGCCAGCCGCGCGCCAAAACGCGCGAAGACCATGCTGGTCAGGGCAATGCCCAGCAGCGCCGGCAAATAGATAAAGCCGAGACTATGGGCCGGCAACCGCACATCGTGCCACCCCAAAATCATGAAACTTAAAGCACTGACCAGCGCAATCGGCAGCCCGCAGGCCGACGACGTGGCGACCGCTTGTTGCATCGGTACGCTGCGCCAGGTCAAAAACGGCACGGTCAGCGAGCCACCACCGACGCCGAAAATCGCCGAGGCCCAACCTATCACGCTGCCGGCCGCCGCCAGCGCGGCCTTGCCAGGCACCGTGCGGCTGGCCTTGGGTTTGACGTCCAGCGCGAGTTGCACCGCAATCGCCAAGGCGAACACGCCAATGATTTTCTGCAGGTTCGGACCGGAAATGGCTTCGGCAGTCAGGGCGCCCAAACCAGCACCGATCAGGATCCCGACCGCCATCCAGACAAAAATCGGCCACTGCACCGCGCCTCGTCGATGATGCTCACGCACGGCATTGACCGAGGTGAAGATGATCGTCGCCAGCGAAGTACCGACCGCCAGATGCGTGAGGATCGACGGATCAAAGCCCTGCAAGGTGAAACTGAACACCAGCACCGGGACAATGATGATCCCGCCGCCAACCCCGAACAGCCCGGCCAACACGCCCGCACAGGCGCCCAGCGCCAGATAAAGCAGAAATTCCATGACCGTCTCCCTGACGCATCCGCAAAACCGGAGCGGCATGGTAACGGATGCACACCCTTCGGCTCCACTTGCGATGGATGCGCGGACGCCGGATGCGTAGAGTGAGCAAAAAACACACAAGGACCACCTTATGTGCCTGATCGTTTTCGCCTGGCGCCCGGACCATGCTCAACCGCTGATCGTCGCAGCCAACCGTGACGAGTTCTACGCCCGCCCGAGCCTGCCGCTGGCGCAATGGCCGGAGGCGCCACACGTGCATGCCGGGCGTGATCTCGAGGCCGGGGGCTCCTGGCTGGGGATCGGCGCCAATGGGCGCTTCGCCGCATTGACCAATATTCGTGACCCGCATCAGTCACCGGCGCGTAAATCGCGGGGCGAGCTGGTGGCCGGGTTTCTCACGGGGGATCAGTCGCTGGAGGATTACCTGGCTGACGTGGTCGACCGCTCGCCGGACTATGCGGGTTTCAACCTGCTGCTCGGCAACCACCATGAACTGTGGCACTTCAATGCGCGGATGTCCGAGCCGGTGATGCTGGAGTCCGGGGTCTACGGACTATCCAATGCCGGGCTGGATACGCCGTGGCCGAAGTTGCTCAAGGCCAAGGCAGCGTTGAGCGTAGTGCTGGAGGATCCGACGCCTGCGCGGTTGCTGGAGCTGCTTGGCGATGCGCAGACAGCGCCGTTTGCCGAGCTGCCGGATACCGGCGTGGGGCTTGCGACTGAATCACTGCTGTCGAGTGTGTTTATTGCCAGCCAGAGTTACGGGACGCGGGCGAGTACAGCGCTGATTGTGCAGGCGGATGGGACGCGGCGGATGGTGGAGCGCAGTTTTGGGCCGTATGGCGGGCATCTGGGCGAGGTGGAGATTTTGATTTAGGCGGCGTCTGGACTGACGCCATCGCTGGCAAGCCAGCTCCCACAGGTTTCTTGGGTGCTCACAGATGTCGTGTTCACTGAAGATCCCTGTGGGAGCTGGCTTGCCAGCGATGAGGCCATTGGCCTTTTAGAGGGCCTTGTTGACCGCCGGCGGATTCATCTTCGACAAACCGAGATTTTTCAGCGCCAGTTGCAGTGAGCTGTGGATAACTTGCGGATTGTCGATAGTCATCAGCTCGGCCAGCAACTCCTTGGCCTTGCTCAGGTTCACCTGACGCAGCATCCACTTCACCTTCGGCAAGTTGGTGGCGTTCATCGACAGGCTGTCGAAACCCATCGCCATCAACAGCACCGCCGCTGCCGGATCACCGGCCATCTCGCCGCAGATACTGACCGGCTTGCCTTCGGCATGGGCGTCGCGCACCACGTTTTGCAAGGCTTGCAGCACGGCCGGGTGCAGGTAGTCGTAGAGGTCGGCGACGCGCGGGTTGTTGCGGTCGACTGCCAGCAGGTACTGGGTCAGGTCGTTGGAGCCGACCGACAGGAAGTCCACTTGCCGCGCCAGTTCCTTGGTCTGATACACCGCTGCCGGAATCTCGATCATCACGCCAATCGGCGGCATCGGCACGTCGGTGCCTTCGTCCCGCACTTCGCCCCAGGCCCGGTGGATCAGGTGCAGGGCTTCTTCGAGTTCGTGGGTGCCGGAGATCATCGGCAGCAGAATGCGCAGGTTGTTCAGGCCCTCGCTGGCCTTGAGCATTGCGCGTGTCTGCACCAGGAAGATTTCCGGGTGGTCGAGGGTGACGCGGATCCCGCGCCAGCCGAGGAACGGGTTGTCTTCCTTGATCGGGAAGTACGACAGCGACTTGTCACCGCCGATGTCGAGGCTGCGCATGGTCACCGGTTGCGGGTGGAACGCGGCGAGCTGCTCACGGTAGATCGCCAGTTGTTCTTTTTCGCTCGGGAAGCGCTGGTTGATCATGAACGGCACTTCGGTGCGGTACAGACCGACACCTTCGGCGCCGCGCTTCTGCGCCCGCGCCACGTCTGCCAGCAGGCCGGTGTTGACCCACAGCGGCATGCGGTGGCCATCGAGGGTCACGCAGGGCAGGTCGCGCAGGGTGTCGAGACCCAGCGCCAGTTGTTTCTCTTCTTCCACCACCTCGGCGAACTGCTTGCGCAGCACTTCGCTGGGGTTGGTGTAGACCTCGCCGCGTGTGCCGTCGACGATCAATTCGATACCGTCGACCTTGGCGTACGGCAGGTCGACCAGACCCATTACCGTCGGAATGCCCATGGCCCGGGCCAGGATCGCGACGTGGGAGTTGCCCGAACCGAGTACCGAAACCAGACCGACCAGCGTGCCTTCCGGCACTTCGCCGAGCATCGCCGGGGTCAGCTCTTCGCTGACCAGAATGGTTTTTTCCGGGTAGACCAGATTCTGCTGACGCTCTTCCTGCAGGTAGGCAAGCAGACGGCGACCGAGGTCTTTGACGTCCGATGCCCGCTCGCGCAGGTAGGCGTCGTCCATCAGTTCAAAGCGGTTGACGTGTTCGGTGACCACTTGGCGCAGTGCGCCCTGCGCCCACTGGCCGGTCTTGATCACCGTGGTGATTTCGCTGCCCAGCGAGGCATCGTCGAGCATCATCAGGTAGACGTCGAACAGCGCGCGCTCTTCCGGGCGCAATTGGGTCGCCAGTTTGGCGGACAGTGCGCGCATGTCGGCGCGCACGCCTTCGATGGCGGTCTTGAACAAGCCAAGTTCGGCGTTGATGTCGGTGATGGTCTTGTCCGGCACCACGTCCAGGTCGGCAGGCGGCAGCATGACCACCGCGGTACCGACCGCCGCACCCGGCGAGCCCGGCACGCCGACAAACTTGGCTTCCTGAATACCCTTGCCCTGACGGCCCAGACCACGAATCGACCCCGTAGCCTCGGCGTGGGCGATAACGCCTGCGAGCTGCGCGCTCATGGTCACGAGGAAGGCTTCTTCACCTTCGTCGAACTGGCGACGCTCTTTCTGCTGGATAACCAACACGCCGACGACGCGGCGGTGGTGAATGATCGGTGCACCGAGGAACGAGGCATAACGCTCCTCGCCGGTTTCGGCGAAGTAGCGATAGCGCGGGTGATCCGCGGCGTTTTCGAGGTTCAGGGGTTCTTCACGCGTGCCGACCAGACCGACCAGACCTTCGTTGGGTGCCATGCTGACCTTGCCGATCGAGCGCTTGTTCAAGCCCTCGGTGGCCATCAGGACGAAGCGGTTGGTCTCGGGATCAAGCAGGTAGACCGAGCAGACCTGGCTGCCCATGGCCTCTTTGACGCGCAACACAATAATCCCCAACGCCGCCTTGAGATCCTTGGCGGAGTTAACTTCCTGGACGATCTTGCGCAGCGTATTGAGCATGGCTCGGGGTCGAACTCCGTCGTCAGTCGCGCGCTAAAAGGCGCGGGGCAAGCTCTTTGAGGGCGCGGCGATACACCTCGCGCTTGAATGTCACCACCTGGCCCAACGGATACCAATAGCTGACCCAACGCCAGCCATCGAACTCCGGTTTACCGGTCAAATCCATCCGCACCCGCTGCTCGTTGGAGATCAGGCGCAGGAGAAACCATTTCTGTTTCTGGCCGATGCACAGCGGTTGGCTGTGGGTACGCACCAGACGTTGCGGCAAACGATAGCGCAACCAGCCTCGGGTACAGGCCAGTATTTCAACATCTTCACGTTCCAGGCCAACTTCTTCGTTCAGCTCGCGGTACAAGGCGTCTTCCGGCGTCTCCTCAGGGTTGATTCCCCCTTGCGGAAACTGCCAGGCATCTTGATTGATACGGCGAGCCCATAGCACCTGGCCGGCGTCATTCGTCAGAATGATCCCGACATTGGGGCGGAAACCATCGGGGTCGATCACGGGCACAACCTCGCAAACGCATGTCGCCGCATTGTTCCACAAAGGTTCATAAGGCGGCAACGAAGCTTCCTACCTTATGTGCACTCTTGTGAAAAGACCGTATTCTTGTCGCCTTTTTACAGACTTATCAGCGGGTAACTGCAATGCGCCTGGCTCTATTCGATTTGGACAACACCCTTCTGGGCGGCGACAGCGATCACGCCTGGGGCGACTATCTGTGCGAGCGCGGCTTCCTCGACCCGATTGCGTACAAAACGCGCAACGACGAGTTCTATCAGGATTACCTGGCCGGCAAACTGGATAACGCCGCGTACCTGAACTTCTGCCTGGAGATCCTCGGCCGCACCGACATGGCCGTGCTCGATCAATGGCACCGCGACTACATGCGCGACTGCATCGAGCCGATCATGCTGCCCAAGGCGCTGGAACTGCTGAAAAAGCACCGCGACGCCGGCGACAAACTGGTGATCATCACGGCGACCAACCGCTTCGTCACCGCGCCGATCGCTGCGCGTTTGGGTGTTGAAACCCTGATCGCCACTGAATGCGAAATGATTGATGGCCGCTACACCGGGCGCAGCACCGACGTTCCGTGCTTCCGTGAAGGCAAGGTAACGCGCCTGAATCGTTGGCTGGAAGAGACCGGGCATTCGCTGGAAGACAGTTATTTCTACAGCGATTCGATGAATGATTTGCCGCTGCTGGAGCAGGTGGCGAATCCGGTAGCGGTTGATCCGGATCCGAATTTGCGCGCCGAAGCCCAGAAGCGTGGCTGGCCGGTAATGACTCTGCGCGACTGATGACGCCATCGCTGGCAAGCCAGCTCCCACAGGGACTATCAGTGGACACAAATTTTGTGGACACCTCAAAAACCTGTGGGAGCTGGCTTGCCAGCGATTTGGGTCGACTCGGTCTCAAGCCTTAAACCGGCTTGGCCCCCATCAACGCCGCAATGGCGAGAAATCCGACGCCGCTCACAATGGCCAGCGCCAGGTTGAATTTGCGGTTGCCTACCCCGGTTGTCCACAGCCGATTAAGCCGCACCAGCAACCAGACCGCACTGAACGTGGCCACGGCATAGATCACGCTGGACCCCAGAATCCAGAACTGCCCCAGCGGCCAGCCGATCAGGTGCACCAGCCACCAGCCGGTGAAAGGCATGCTCAGCATACCGATCAGCATCAAACACCAGATAAACAGCCACGGACGCTGCATCGTGCTGGCCGACCCTTCGCTGCGATTACGCCAGGTCAGAGCGGCAAGTACCAGCCCGCTCGCGAGTATGACCACGGTCGCCGCGACGTGAAGGACTTTCAGGGTTGTCAGGGTTTCCATGTATTTCTCTTCCTTGGGTCATGCCCATCAGCGTAGTCGCTCAGCCAAGAAACAGCTTATAGGCCGGGTTGTCGCTTTCGTCCCAGTAGGGGTAACCGATTTCTGCCAGCGCCGCCGGCACCAGATGACGTTCATCGTGGGGTACTTGCAGGCCGGCGACCACACGGCCGTCCGCCGCGCCGTGGTTGCGGTAGTGGAACATCGAGATATTCCAGCGCCCGCCGAGCTTGTTGAGAAAGTTGAACAGCGCGCCCGGTCGTTCCGGGAATTCGAAGCGCAGTACCACTTCATCAACCACGTGCGCCGCGCGTCCACCGACCATATGGCGGATGTGCAACTTGGCCAGTTCGTTGTCAGTCAGGTCCAGCACCGGAAAACCCTGCTCGGTCAGGCTCGCCAGCAATGCACTGCGCGGGTCGTTCTCCGGGTGCGTCTGCACGCCAACGAAGATGTGCGCTTCGCTGCCGGTGTTGTAGCGGTAGTTGAATTCGGTGATCTGGCGCTTGCCGATGGCCTCGCAAAACGCCTTGAAGCTGCCGGCCTGCTCGGGGATGGTCACGGCGATGATCGCTTCGCGGCCCTCGCCCAGTTCGGCACGCTCGGCGACGTGGCGCAGGCGATCGAAGTTGACGTTGGCACCCGAATCGATGGCGACGAAGGTCTTGCCGCTGACGCCGCGCTGTTCGACGTACTTCTTGATCCCGGCCACACCCAAGGCGCCGGCAGGTTCGGTGATCGAGCGGGTATCGTCGTAGATATCCTTGATCGCCGCGCAGATTTCGTCAGTGCTCACGGTGATCACTTCATCGACATGGTCTTTGCAGATGTCGAAGGTGTGCTGACCAATCTGGGCCACCGCCACGCCGTCGGCGAAGATGCCCACGGTCGGCAGCACGACGCGCTCACCAGCAGCCATCGCCGCTTGCAGGCAGTTGGAATCGTCCGGCTCGACGCCGATGACTTTGATGTCCGGACGCAGGTATTTCACGTAAGCCGCGATGCCGGCAATCAACCCGCCGCCGCCGACCGGGACGAAAATCGCGTCCAGCGGTTGCGGGTGCTGGCGCAGAATCTCCATCGCCACGGTGCCCTGCCCGGCAATGGTATGCGGATCGTCGTACGGGTGGATGTAGACGTAGCCTTTTTCGTCGACCAGTTTCAGCGAGTAGGCCAGGGCTTCCGGGAACGAATCACCGTGCAGCACCACTTTGCCGCCACGCGAACGCACGCCTTCGACCTTGATTTCCGGGGTGGTCTTGGGCATGACGATGGTGGCTTTCACGCCCAGCACTTTCGCCGCCAGGGCCAGACCTTGCGCATGGTTGCCCGCCGACGCGGTGACCACGCCACGGGCGCGCTCTTCGTCGGTCAACTGGGTCAACTTGTTGTAGGCGCCGCGAATCTTGAAGGAGAACACGGGCTGCAAGTCTTCGCGCTTGAGCCAAATGTCATTACCCAGCCGCTCGGAGAGCTGGCGAGCATTCTGCAGCGGGGTTTCTACGGCAACGTCATAAACGCGCGAGGTGAGGATCTTTTTGACGTACTGTTCGAGCATCGGAAAGCATCACTGAGCGGGTTGGGCGGGACCACGGAGTCTAACCCGGCTTTTGGGCACACGACCACACGAATCCAGAGGTTTTAGACAGTCTTGAGGCTATAATGCCGGCCTTTCCGTTCTCCCCTTGCCCGCTTCCGGAGCCCGCATGACCCAGGATCAACTCAAACAGGCAGTGGCGCAGGCCGCCGTCGACTTCATCCTCCCGAAACTCGACGACAAAAGCATCGTCGGTGTCGGCACCGGCTCCACCGCCAACTGCTTCATCGATGCGCTGGCAAAGCACAAGGGCGCGTTCGATGGCGCAGTCGCCAGCTCCGAAGCCACCGCCGCACGCCTGAAGGGCCACGGAATTCCGGTGTATGAGCTGAACACGGTCAGCGACCTGGAGTTCTACGTCGACGGCGCCGACGAAAGCGACGCACACCTGAACCTGATCAAGGGCGGCGGCGCAGCCCTGACCCGCGAGAAAATTGTAGCGGCCGTGGCCAAGACCTTCATCTGCATCGCCGACGCCAGCAAACTGGTGCCGGTGCTGGGCGAGTTTCCGCTGCCGGTCGAAGTGATCCCGATGGCCCGCAGCCACGTTGCCCGCCAACTGGTGAAACTGGGCGGCGACCCGGTGTACCGCGAAGGCGTGTTGACCGACAACGGCAACATCATCCTCGACGTGTTCAACCTGCAGATCACCAACCCGGTGGAGCTGGAAGCGCAGATCAATGCAATTGTCGGCGTGGTGACCAACGGGCTGTTCGCGGCGCGTCCGGCGGATTTGCTGTTGCTGGGCACCAGTGAAGGTGTGAAAACCCTCAAGGCTGAGTAAGCCTGATGGCCCACAAATATTGGGCATACAAATAAACCTGTGGGAGCTGGCTTGCCAGCGATGAGGCCGTCAGACTCAACTACAAAGTTGACTGACAGACAGCCATCGCTGGCAAGCCAGCTCCCACAGTTTTTTGTATTGTTGGTTAGTTCGGGGCTGGTTTTTTGAAGACGTAAAACAAGTTCGGCTCACTCACCAGATACAACGTCCCGTCATCATCCATCGCAATGCCTTCCGCCTGCGGCACGGTGTTCTGCAAGCCTTGCCGGCCCTTGTTCAGCGACATGGTGCTGAGCGGGCGACCGTTGACATCCAGCTCCAGAATCAGCCGCGACTCATCCGACAGCGCCAGTAAATGGCCGCTGCGCTCGTCGTATTGCAGGCTCGACAGATCGCGCACGAACATCCCGGCATCGCGTTTCGGGTTGTTGATCACGTGCACCGCGTAGGACTTTTCCGAATTGAAGTGAGGAAAGCCGTGCACTTCGTAGATCAGCATCGGGTCGCGCTCCTTGGCGACGAACAGGCGCTTGCCCACCGAGTCGTATGCCAGACCTTCAAACCCCTTGTTGCCGGCCATGTGTACACCGAGGGTCATCTGCTCGGCGTCCGCCGCGTCGAGGAAGGTGGTGTCTTCTTCCAGATGTATCTTGATCAGTCGCTGCTGACGCTCATCGGTGATCACGTAGGTATCGGCGCTGATGAACTCGACTGCCTCCGCGTCGCCGAAGCCAATCAGCGGGATGCGCCGCAGGATCTTGCCCTCCAGCGACAGTTCAACCAGTTCGGAATTCTTGTTGGTCACGGTGAACAGGCTGTCGCGCACCGGATCGTAGGTCAGTGCCGACACATCGTCGTCGAGCCCGTCGATGACGCGCGCTTCGATGTCCACGCGATACTGATCCAGGCCAATGGCCTCGCTGCTCAGCGGCTGCCATAAGGTGTGCAGGTTGAACCAGGCGCGTTCGAACAGGCGCATGTATTGGCCGATCGCGAGCAGCGCGATCAGGGCAATCACCGAAAAGATGAGCAACAGCGGTTTGGGGCGGGCAAGTCGACGCATTCGGGCGGGCTCGGAATCAAGGCAGGCGGATGAAATATCACGCCTGACTGAACTGAAGCTTAATGGCCACTTGCCTTGAACCACAAGACAACCTGTGTAGGAGCTGCCGAAGGCTGCGATCTTTTGATCTTGATCTTTAACAACAAGATCAAAAGATCGCAGCCTTCGGCAGCTCCTACAGAGAGTGAGTTATTTGTGCTTTTCGAAGCGATAAAACAGGTTCGGCTCGCTGACCATGTACAGCGTGCCCGCCTCGTCCATGGTCACGCCTTCGGCGCGGGGAATGGTGTTCTTCAAGCCGTTGAAACCGCCGAGCAGGGTCATGAAGCTGACTTGCTCGCCCTTCTCGTCCAGTTCCAGCAACAGGTGAGAATCGGCGGACAGCACCAGCAGGTGGCCAGTGCGCGGATCGGTTGCCAACGCAGAGAGATTGCGGATATCCAGTTCATCGCTGGACAGCTTCTGCTTGTCGCCTTTCAGGGTCTGACCGCCATCGCTTTTCCAGGTGAACAGCGCCGGTGGCCGTTCTTCACCTAGCAGCAATTGTTGGTTGCGCGGGTCCCAGGTGATCGCTTCGAAGGCCTTGTTCTGGTCTTTCGACGGGCCGAGGTCGTACTTGGGGAAATTGGCGATGTTCAGTTCACGGGTGTCGGCATCGACCTTGACGATCGACAGCATGTGCTGGCGCTCATCGACGATCGCCATCAGGCCGTTTTCCATGGCGCTCAGGCCTTCCGGATTGCTCCAGCCCACCAGCGGCATCTTGCGCAGCACCTCGCCTTGCAGGCTCAGTTCGACGAGGAACGGATTCTTGCCCATCACCGAAAACAGGGTTTTGGTCTGCGGGTTGTAGGCGAGGTCCGATGCTTCGTCCTTCTCCATGCCCGGCAATGACTTGGCATCAATCACCACCCGATAGTCCGGCAGCCAGATGCTTTCTTTTTGCTCGGCCTTGCTTTCAAAGCGTTCCAGCACCCACAGCAAACCCCGGTCATCCCAATGCATGGCAAACGCCAAGCCGTACGCGGCGGCAATCGCCAGCAGCAACCAGGAATACCAGCGCATGGCGAAACGCGACCGGCGTAGGGGTTTGAGCTGAGTTTGAGATGACATCAAGGGACGCTTTCCGAAAATTCAGGCTATGGGTAATAGCATAAAGAGGCCGGCTAGGACGCCAGAATTGCGGGAATTATCCAGACAGGATGTGAAAAAAACGGCAAATGGCGGGATTGACGTTTGCTGCCACCAATCTTCAGGGCAGCAAAAACCATGTGGGAGCGAACCTGCTCGCAAAGACGGAATGTCAGTCAGCAATGATGTCGACTGACCTGACGCCTTCGCGAGCAGGCTCGCTCCCACAGGGTGTGGCGCTTAGCGCACGCTGCTGTTGAAGCTGTTGGCGCCAACCAGTTCGAGGACGATCTCATCGCCGACATTCAGCGGGCCGACGCCAGCCGGTGTGCCAGTCAGGATCACGTCACCGGCCTGTAGCGAGAAGCAGCCGGCCATGTACTGGATCATCGGCACGATCGGGTTGAGCATCGCGCTGCTGTTGCCGTCCTGATGCACCTCACCGTTGATGGTCAGGCGGATACCGATGTCGGTCAGGTCCGCGAAGGTGCTGCCAACCACGAACGGCGCAAGCACGGCCGCGCCGTCGAACGACTTGGCGATTTCCCACGGCAGGCCCTTGGCTTTCAGCTCGGCCTGCTTGTCGCGCAGGGTCAGGTCCAGCGCCGGGGCGAAACCGGAGATCGCATCCAGCACTTCTTCACGGCTGGGTTTGGTCGACAGCGGCTTGCCGATCAACACGGCGATTTCCGCTTCGTAGTGCACCGAGCCGCGCTCGGTCGGAATGCTGAAACCACCGTCCAGCGGCACCACGCAACTGCCGGGCTTGATGAACAGCAGCGGCTCGGTAGGCACCGGGTTGTCCAGTTCCTTGGCGTGTTCGGCGTAATTACGGCCAATGCACACGACTTTCCCGATCGGGAAGTGAATGCGCGTGCCGTCGACGTACTGGTGCTGATAGCTCATTTACCGACTCCTGCCTTCATTGATTCATCAAGAATTACAGATCAAACCGCGAAGATCTTGCCCGGGTTCATGATGCCGTTCGGGTCGAACACCGCTTTGACCGCTTTCATGTACTCGATCTCGACCGGCGATCGGCTGTAGGTCAAGTAGTCGCGCTTGGTCATGCCCACACCGTGCTCCGCGGAAATCGAACCGTTGTACTTCTCGACGGTTTCGAACACCCATTTGTTGACGGTGGCGCACTTGGCGAAAAACTCGTCCTTGCTCAGGTTGTCCGGCTTAAGGATGTTCAGGTGCAGGTTGCCATCGCCGATGTGGCCGAACCAGACGATTTCGAAATCCGGATAGTGTTTGCCGACGATCGCGTCGATTTCCTTGAGAAATGCCGGGACTTTCGAGACGGTGACCGAGATGTCGTTCTTGTACGGCGTCCAGTGCGAGATGGTCTCGGAGATGTACTCGCGCAGTTTCCACAGGTTCTGCAACTGGGTTTCGCTCTGGCTCATCACGCCATCGAGGACCCAGCCCTGTTCAACACAATGCTCGAAGGTTTCCAGCGCGCTGTTGGCCACTTCTTCAGTAGTCGCTTCAAATTCCAGCAGGGCGTAGAACGGGCAATCGGTTTCGAACGGCGCCGGTACGTCGCCACGGCCCATGACTTTGGCCAGAGCCTTGTCGGAGAAGAACTCGAAAGCGGTGAGGTCGAGCTTGCCCTGAAAGGCGTGCAGCACCGGCATGATCGAGTCGAAATCCGCTGTACCCAGCACCATCGCCGTGAGATTTTTCGGCGCACGATCCAGGCGCATGGTCGCTTCAACCACAAAACCAAGGGTGCCTTCCGCGCCGATAAACAGCTGACGCAAGTCATAACCGGTGGCGTTCTTGATCAGGTCCTTGTTCAGTTCCAGCACGTCGCCCTTGCCGGTAACGACTTTCATTCCCGCGACCCAATTGCGCGTCATGCCGTAACGAATGACCTTGATCCCGCCGGCATTGGTGCCGATGTTGCCGCCAATCTGGCTGGAACCGGCCGAAGCGAAGTCCACCGGGTAGTACAGGCCTTTTTCTTCGGCGACGTTCTGCAAATGCTCGGTGACCACGCCCGGCTGACAAACGGCGGTACGGTCAGTGAGGTTCACGTCGAGAATCTGGTTCATGTAATCGAACGACACGACCACTTCGCCGTTGGCCGCCACTGCAGCGGCGGACAGCCCGGTTCGCCCACCCGAAGGCACCAGCGCGACCTTGTGTTCGTTGGCCCAACGGACAACGGCCTGTACTTGCTCGATGGTCTTGGGAAACACGATGGCACTGGGCGCCGGGGCGAAGTGCTTGGTCCAATCCTTGCCATACGTGTTCAGGGAGTCGGCATCGGTCAGGACCTTGCCAGGCTCGACCAGGGTCTTCAGTTCATCAATCAGGGCAGGATTGGTCATCGACAGAACTCTCGAACAATTCATGGTCATCCTGAGAACGCTTCACGTCGCAGGAATGAGTGTTTAGCGGGGCGGCTATGCTAGCATACCGACCCCGCAGGGCAGTGCCCAACGGCCTTTCTGCGGTGACGGCTTTCCTGCCGTCGCGGTCAGCCTCTGTTGACCATTTCCTGCCATTTTTCTCCGGGATACAGGTTTACGCAGATGAGCAAGACTTCTCTCGATAAGAGCAAGATCAAGTTCCTTCTTCTCGAAGGCGTCCACCAATCGGCTGTCGACGTCCTCAAGGCGGCGGGCTACACCAGCATCGAATACCTGACAGGTTCCTTGCCGGAAGCCCAGCTCAAGGAAAAGATCGCTGACGCTCACTTCATCGGCATTCGTTCTCGCACCCAACTGACCGAAGAGATCTTCGATCACGCGAAGAAGCTGGTAGCCGTCGGCTGTTTCTGCATCGGCACCAATCAGGTTGACCTGAGTGCTGCCCGCGAGCGCGGTATCGCCGTGTTCAACGCGCCGTACTCCAACACGCGTTCCGTTGCCGAGTTGGTACTGGCCGAAGCCATCCTGCTGCTGCGCGGCATCCCTGAGAAAAATGCTTCCTGCCACCGTGGCGGCTGGATCAAGAGCGCAGCCAACTCCTTCGAAATCCGCGGCAAAAAGCTGGGCATCGTCGGCTACGGCTCGATCGGTACTCAACTGTCGGTTCTGGCTGAAGGCCTGGGCATGCAGGTGTACTTCTATGACACCGTGACCAAGCTGCCGCTGGGCAACGCGACGCAGGTCAACAACCTGCACGAACTGCTGGGCATGTCCGACATCGTCACCCTGCACGTTCCGGAAACCGCTGCGACCCAGTGGATGATCGGCGAGAAGGAAATCCGCGCCATCAAGAAGGGCGGCATCCTGATCAACGCTGCACGCGGTACCGTGGTCGAGCTTGATCACCTGGCCGCAGCAATCAAGGACAAGCACCTGATCGGCGCCGCCATCGACGTATTCCCGGTGGAGCCACGCTCCAACGATGAAGAGTTCGAAAGCCCGCTGCGCGGCCTCGACAACGTGATTCTGACCCCGCACATCGGTGGCTCGACCGCCGAAGCGCAAGCCAACATCGGTCTGGAAGTGGCGGAAAAACTGGTCAAGTACAGCGACAACGGTACATCCGTTTCGTCGGTCAACTTCCCGGAAGTGGCCCTGCCGGCTCACCCTGGCAAGCACCGCCTGCTGCACATCCACGAGAACATTCCGGGTGTGATGATGGAGATCAACAAGGTCTTCGCCGAAAACGGCATCAACATCTCCGGTCAGTTCCTGCAGACCAACGAAAAGGTCGGCTACGTGGTGATCGACGTCGACGCCGAGTACTCGGAGCTGGCGCAAGAGAAGCTGCAACACGTCACCGGCACCATCCGTAGCCGGGTTCTCTTCTAAAGAAGCGGCGGCAAGCAACTAGCTTCAAGCGGCAGGTGAAATGCGCTTTTGCCTTTACTTGCAGCTTGTAGCTAGCAACTCGAAGCTGAATAAAAAAGGGAGCCCCGAAAGGCTCCCTTTTTTTATTTGACGTTGACGGTGATTTTTTCGGAAACGATCGTCGGGTCAAACGGCATATGGCCGCTGTCGCCAAGAATCAGCTGCAAGGTGTGCTTGCCGGGGGCCAGTTTGATGGTGGCTTCGGTCTGCGCCTTGCCGAAATGCATGTGGTGGGCATCAGTCGGGATAGGTGCGCCTTCAGCCGGCAGGTCGTCGACGTCAATCAGCAGATGATGGTGGCCGGTGTTCTTGGTGACGTCACCCGCGGGCGCCAGCGCGATGTTCTTGACGCCGAACTTGACCTTGAATTCCTGGGAAACCGTCGCACCGTCCTCGGGAGAAACGATGAACACTTCAGCATCTTTCGGCGCCGGCGTCGCGGCACTGGCCAATACCGAAACACCCATCAGCAAACCCGCCAACGCAGCACGTGACATAAAGCTTTTCATTTTCTTCTCCAGTTTTTCCGTAAAATCCGCACGGTCATGACAACTTCATGACCATTCGTTGTCGAAGGCACTCGACAACCATAGCAAAGCGAGCCTGAATCAGAGCATCGCGATAATGATTTCAAAGGAGTGACCATGCGCCTTTTGCCTGGCCTGATCTGCCTGATACCCCTTCTGAGCCCGCTGGCTCATGCCGAACTGATTGATGACGTCAACGATCGTGGCGAGTTGCGCATAGCCCTGGAGGCTAATACACCGCCCTTCAATTTCAAGGAAGGCGACACGCTCACGGGGTTCGAGGTCGAGCTGGGGCAATTGCTGGCCAAGGAGCTGGATGTGCGCGCCGACTTCATCGTCACCGACGCCGGCGATCTGCTCCAGGGCGTTGAAAGCGGCAAGTACGACGTCGCGCTCAACCACATAGCACTGACACCCGAACTTAAGGATCGTTTCGACTTCAGCGAGCCGTACAGCCAGGTCGACTCACAATTACTGGCGAAGAAGGATGAGCAGCCACGCCCCATGGTGCTGGTGCAGGCGCTGACCGAAACGAAGCCGGCAGTGAGTGCGCCGGTGGAGTTGGCGATACCGTTTCAGAAGGGTAATCCGGCATTTCGCGCCAGCCTTGAGAGTGCGCTGCAGCGGATCAAGGCGGATGGGCGATTAGCGGCGTTGTCCGAGAAGTGGTTCACCGAAGCCAAGTGAACACAAAACCTGTGGGGGTTTGCGCTGGAATTTTAATCGAGCAGGGTCAGAGCCAGCGCTGCTCGCGGCAATTCAAGCTCGCTGAAAACCTGAACGCCATGGCGTTTCAGTAGAGCAGCAGTAACCCCCTCACCACTGACCTTCACCCCACTGAACGTCCCGTCATACGTCAGCAGATTCCCGCACGACGGACTGTTGGCCTTGAGCACCGCCACCCGTATACCGTGCTTTTGCACCAGTTCCAGCGCCTGCCGCGCACCCTCCAGGAACTGCGCACTGACATCCTCGCCTTCAGTGGTCATCACCGCAGCAACACCATCGAGCACCTCCCCCCCTTGCCCGCCCGGAATCTCCGCCGCCGCCCGCGGCGTCGGCAAGCCACCGGCCACTTCAGGGCACAACGGCACCACCCGTCCTTCGGCTATCCACTGTTCCAACACATCAAACGGCCCGCTGGCCCCGCCGTCGTAACGCACGCGGTGGCCTAACAGGCAGCGGCTGACCAGAATCTTTTGCATGTCAGAAAGGCTCGTTGCCACGACGACGGAACCAGCCCGTCAGCGACAGGCGCTCGCGATGGGCCGGCAGCACCTCATGCGGTACTTCGCCGGAGAGGAAAACCACCAGACAACCACCGGTAGGTTGCACATCATGAACGCGATCATCGCTCAGATACATGCGCAGCTGACCGCCATCCTCCGGCAGCCAGGCATCATTGAGGTAGACCACCACCGAGACCATGCGCCGGTCATCGTCGCGAAAACGGTCGACGTGCCTGCGATAAAACGCGCCTGGCGGATACAGGGCGAAATGGCATTCGAAATCTTCAAGCCCGAGGAACAAGCCACGGTTGAGCGCCTCGCGCAGGCTGTCCATCAGGTTCAAATAACGGTCACTGGCCTCAGCCTGCCCCGGATCGATCCATTGGATATGGTCGCCGCGAATACCCTCGCGAATCTCTGAAAACGGCCCACGACCGACCGCCGCCGGCGCCAGCTCACCCTCGGCTTCACGTTTACGGCATTCGGCCGCCAGCTCGCCGGTCAAACCGGCGGGCAGGAAAATGTTCTGCTGCGACCAGCCGTGTTCGGCCAGGTCGTCGACAATGCGCAACAGCAGCGGGTGTTCAGAGGATATTTGCATGGCGCGCATAGTATGTCGGCGGCAAGAAATCCGACAGAGCCACGCGGCGGCTTGTTACGAATTCTCGACAAGTCACGGCACCGCACGGAGAATAGTCCGCTGCTGACAGGAGTCCCTATGCGCCGTTTGCTTTTTTCACTGTTGATGTTCTGTGTTTTGCCCGCTTGGGCGGACGGCCACGATCAGCTGTACAAGGTCGCCGGTTGGCCAGAACAACGTGCGCATTTCAATGACGCCCTGAGTGCCGCGCAACAGCGCTATCAAAACAGCCTGCCGCCCGCCGTGTTTCAAGCGCTGGTGAACAACAGCAACCAGCGCTTCGCCCCGCAGGCCATGGACCAACGCGCCGAGGCACAGCTACGGCAGAACCTCGCCGATCCGAAACCTGCGCTGTCTTTTTTCCAGTCGCCGCTGGGCAAGAAAATCGTTGCCGCCGAATTGCTCGCAACCCGCCGGGATCAACTGGCCAAGAACGCCAAGGGCCTACCGAAAATGCCGGCCAGCGACAGCCGCCTGCTGATCATCGGCCACCTCGCCCAGGCACTGCCTGCGCGGGAGGCTGGCGCCGAGGTGAGCCTGGCGATTGCCGGGGTCGCAGCGGACAGTTTGAGTTCGATGATTCCGGGCCTGCTCGGTGGCGGACAGGCGCAAGGCATGTTGAACGGTCAACGTCAGCGCTTGATGGATCAGATCGGCGCGGACATGAACAACACGCTGCTCTACGTTTATCGCGACCTGTCGGATAACGAACTGGAAGAGTTTGCGACGTTCGCCGAATCGACCGAGGGCAAGGCGTATTACCAGGCCGCGCTGGCGGCGATTCGAGCGGGGTTGGCGGTGGGGCAATGATCCTTCGTCGCCTGACCGGCCGCCATCGCTGGCAAGCCAGCTCCCACAGGTTTTTCGGGCGTTCACAAATCCGTGGTCGACTCAAAACCCTGTGGGAGCTGGCTTGCCAGCGATGAGGCCAGCAAATCCGCTAGAGATTCCGGCCCCTGATCCGCTTGCTCAGAAACTCGAAATACTCCTCACGCATATCAGCCGTCTCATTCGCCAGATGATGCCGCGCTTCGGGTAACAGCAAGATCTGCGGTCGATCGAACTTCAACTTCAACACCTGCAGATTGTGCTGCCAGTCCACGGTCATGTCCGCCTGCCCCTGAATGATCAGCGGCCGTCGCGAACTTTTTTTGGCGAATTCCACCCGCTTGATCCAGCGTGACAAAGCCCCGACCCATGCCGTCGGCAAGCGCTTGGGCTGCAACGGATCGGCCAGCAGAAACGGCAGGAAATCCGGGTCGTTGGAGTTCTCGCTGAAGCGCCGCGCGATGCCCCGTACGAAAGGCCGCAGCAGGTAATAACTCAGCTGCGACCAGCCCCACGCCCGCGGTCGTACCAGTGGCGACAGCAAAATCACCTGACCCTGCGCCGGGCTGTTCTCGCCATGATTGAGCACATGGTCGACGACGATGGCGCCGCCGGTACTTTGCCCACACAAGTGCCACGGCTGCGGCAGGGCAATCGAACTGGCTTCGACGAACAAGGCTTGCAGCGCGTCCTGATATTCAGAGAAGTCGCGGATGCTCGCCCGCGTGCCGCTCGACAGACCATGCCCGGGCAAGTCGCAGGCAATGACGGCAAAATCCTGATCCAGCGCCCACTCGATCACATGCCGATACAGCCCGGTGTGGTCGTAGAAACCGTGCAATAGAAACAGCGTGCCCTTGACCTTCTCCGGCCACCAGCAATGGCTCACCAGTTCGTAGCCATCAACGGCGAAACGGCCCATGCCGCGCCAGACATCACGCTCGGGAAAATCGGTTTTGTAGAAGCATTGATAGGCCTTGGCTTCGTCCGACAACGGCTGCCACTCAGCCAAAGGCTTGAGGCTGGCGCGTAATTGATCGGGGTCGAAAGTAGCGGGCATGAGGCAAATTCCAGAGCGGTGAACAGACTTTATCGGCTTGCGATATTCATCTGTCGCGGCAAGCATGGCAAGCTAGCCGCCCCTCAAGGATCGAAATACATGCGTTCGTCCTACCGCACCGCACTGTTTGCCAGCCTGCTCGCGCTTGTGTGTGCCGGCGTGTTGTGGACGGCGTACGACTGGTTTCAGGGCCGATATTTGCGCGCGTTCAGCGAGCACACGGCGATTTTTTCCGGCGACCCGCTGCGCTTGCCGGATGATCTCGCCGGACCTGGCAAGATTCGCCTGGTGCATTTCTGGGACCCGGCCTGCCCCTGCAACGTCGGCAATCAGCAGCACCTGACCGAGATGGTCGAGCATTTCAGCGCCAGAGGCGTCGAGTTTTTCGCGGTGCAGCGACCCGGCAGCCACGGCCAGTTGCCCGCCACTTTGAGCAGCCTGAAAACCATCGCGGTATTGCCCGGCGCCGAGCAGATTCCCGCCAGTCCCGCTGTTGCGATCTGGGACCGAAGCGGCAAACTCGCTTACTTCGGCCCCTACAGCGAAGGCCTGACCTGCAACTCCAGCAACAGCTTTATCGAACCGATCCTTAACGCGTTGACGGATGATCGCCCGGTTAATGCCACGCACACGCTGGCGGTCGGCTGCTATTGCCCGTGGCCGGTGCAGGCGCAATAAGGCATTCCGGACTTTTCAAGGACAGCGATGCACGGCACAGAAGGTCTGTGCTAATTGTTTGCAGCCCGGCGGGCGGCAATTCCGCATGCACAAGGAGTCACCATGAAACGCGTGTTCACCGTTCTTGCCTTGCTCATCGTTGTCCTGCTCGCTGGCGCAGGCGGGTACATCTACAGCAAACAGCCAACACGCCAAGGTCAGGTGGAGCTGCATAACCTGCAAGGTTCGGTGACCGTACGCTACGACGAGCGCGGCGTGCCGCACATCCGCGCCGAGAACGAAACCGACCTCTATCGCGCCCTCGGTTATGTGCACGCGCAGGATCGTCTGTTCCAGATGGAAGCCATGCGCCGTCTCGCCCGGGGCGAACTGGCCGAAGTGCTCGGGCCGAAACTGCTCGACACCGACAAACTGTTCCGCAGTTTGCGCATTCGTGAGCGCGCGGCCAGTTATGTGGCCAGCCTCGACAAGCAGTCGCCGGCGTGGAAGGGCCTGCAAGCTTATCTGGATGGCATCAACCAATATCAGGACACGCACGCCGCGCCTGTCGAGTTCGACGTGCTGGGCATCCCCAAGCGGCCGTTCACCGCCGAAGACAGCATCAGCGTCGCCGGTTACATGGCCTACAGCTTTGCCGCCGCGTTTCGCACCGAACCGTTGCTGACCTACGTACGCGATCAACTCGGTGCCGATTACCTCAATGTGTTCGACCTCGACTGGCAGCCCAAAGGCGTACTCGCCAAAAGCCACAGTACGTCGGCGCCGGCACTTGCGGCCAATGACTGGAAAGACCTCAACGCCCTCGCCCGCCTCAGTGAGCAGGCACTGATCGACAACGGTCTGCCACAGTTCGAGGGCAGCAACGCCTGGGTCATCGCCGCCAGCCGCAGCCAGAGTGGCAAGCCATTGTTGGCAGGCGATCCGCACATTCGTTTCTCGGTGCCATCGGTGTGGTACGAAGCGCAACTATCGGCACCGGGGTTTGAACTCTATGGCCATCATCAGGCGCTGGTGCCTTTCGCGTTCCTGGGGCACAACCTGGATTTCGGCTGGAGCCTGACCATGTTCCAGAACGACGATCTGGACCTGATCGCCGAGAAGGTCAACCCGGACAACCCGAATCAGGTCTGGTATCGCGGCCAGTGGACCGACATGGTCAGCAGCGAGCAGCAGATCGCCGTGAAGGGCCAGGCGCCGGTGACCATCACCCTGCGCCAGTCGCCCCACGGCCCGATCGTCAACGACGCGCTGGGGTCCGCCGCCGGCAAGACGCCGATCGCGATGTGGTGGGCCTTTCTCGAAACACCGAACCCGATCCTCGAGGGTTTCTACCAGCTCAACCGCGCCGACACCCTGGCCAAGGCCCGCGCCGCTGCGGCCAAGGTGCAGGCGCCGGGGCTCAACCTCGTTTACGCCAATGCCAAGGGCGACATCGCCTGGTGGGCTTCGGCGTTGTTGCCCAAGCGCCCCGCCGGGGTCAAGCCGGGCTTCATCCTTGATGGCAGCACTGATCAGGCGAACAAGGACGGTTTCTACCCGTTCAGCGCCAATCCGCAGGAAGAAAACCCGGCACGCGGCTATATCGTCTCGGCCAACTTCCAGCCCGTGTCGCCAAGCGGCATGGAGATTCCCGGTTACTACAACCTCGCCGACCGTGGCCAGCAGCTCAATCGCCAGCTCAGCGACAAGAGCGTGAAATGGACCAACGAAGCCAATCAGAAACTGCAACTGGGCACCGCCACCGGTTACGGCCCGCGTTTGCTGGCGCCTCTGCTGCCCGTGCTGCGCGAGGTGGTGAGCGATCCGGCGCAGTTGAAACTGGTCTCGCAACTGGCGCAGTGGCCAGGCGACTATCCACTGGATTCGGTAAGCGCGACGGTGTTCAACCAGTTCCTCTATGACCTCGCCGATGCAGCGATGCGTGATGAGTTGGGCAATGACTTTTTCGACACGCTGTTGTCGACGCGGGTGATTGATTCGGCATTGCCACGCTTGGCGGCGAACGCTGATTCAGTCTGGTGGGATAACCGCAACACGCCAACCAAAGAGACTCGCGCCGATACCGTGCGCGCGGCATGGCAGGCGAGCATGAAGCACCTGAAGCTGACCCTCGGTGACGATACGTCCGGATGGAAATGGGGCACGGCGCACACGCTGACCCACGGGCATCCGCTGGGGCAGCAGAAGCCGCTGGATCGCATCTTCAACGTCGGGCCGTTCGCCGCACCGGGCAGTCATGAAGTGCCGAACAACCTTTCGGCGAAGATCGGCCCGGCGCCGTGGCCGGTGACTTACGGGCCTTCTACGCGGCGTCTGGTCGACTTCGCTGATCCTGCTCACAGCTTGACGATCAACCCGGTCGGGCAGAGCGGCGTGCCGTTTGATCGTCACTATGACGATCAGGCTGAAGCGTACGTCGACGGGATTTACGTGCAGGCGCATTTCAGCGAGGAAGAGGTGACGGCGAATACGCGGAGCACGTTGAAGCTGCTGCCGGCGCGTGGAAACCCTTAAAAGCCCCTCACCCAAGCCCTCTCCCATAGGGAGAGGGAACCGATTGGGGGATATTGACGAGCTACGCCGACTTGACCGAACACTATTGAATCCAAAATCGGCAGAGCAATTTCAGGTCGATGTATGGCGCAAGACACCTCGGCCGGCCCCTTTCCCTCTGGGAGAGTGCTGGGGGGCAAGCCGATGAACTGTGTTGAGATCATCCGCAAATCCCTCTGGACCTGAAGATCACCACAAAAACAACTGTGGGAGCGAGCCTGCTCGCGAAGACGGTCTGTCAGCCAACATTTGAGTCGACTGACACTCCGTCTTCGCGAGCAGGCTCGCTCCCACATTGGATCTGGATTGGCCTGGATATTGAGGCCAATCCAGATTGGCTTACACCACTCCCGGCGCCGGTGCGCGACGTACGTCCGGTTGCTTCCACGAATCGGCAGCGCTTTCTTCGATGGCTTGCTGGATGGCTTTCTTGCGGGCTTCTTCGGCGCGGCGGCTGAAGAACCAGACCATGAAAGTCACGATCGACACCGCCAGCAGAATCAGGCTGGCCACGGCGTTGATCTCAGGCTTGACGCCCAGACGTACCGCCGAGAACACTTCCATCGGCAGCGTCGTCGAACCCGGGCCCGACACGAAGCTCGCTAGCACCAGGTCGTCCAGCGACAGCGCGAACGACATCATGCCGCCCGCTGCCAACGATGGCGCGATCATCGGGATGGTGATCAGGAAGAACACCTTCCACGGCCGCGCACCCAGGTCCATCGCCGCTTCTTCAATCGACAGATCCAGCTCACGCAGGCGCGCCGACACCACCACCGCCACATAAGCCGCACAGAACGTCGTGTGAGCGATCCAGATGGTGACAATGCCACGTTCCTGTGGCCAGCCGATCATCTGCGCCATGGCCACGAACAGCAGCAACAGCGACAGACCTGTGATCACTTCGGGCATTACCAACGGCGCCGTCACCAGGCCGCCGAACAACGTACGGCCCTTGAAGTGGGTGATACGCGTCAGCACGAATGCGGCCAAAGTACCCAGCGCTACCGCAGCCACCGCCGTGTAGCAGGCGATTTCCAGCGAGCGCAGTACCGAGCCCATCAGTTGCGAGTTGTCGAGCAGGCCGACGTACCACTTGATCGACCAGCCGCCCCACACCGTTACCAGTTTCGAGGCGTTGAACGAGTAGATCACCAGGATCAGCATCGGCAAGTAGATGAACAACAAACCCACGACCAGCATCAGGCTGGAGAAACGGATGCGCTTCATTCTTTACCCTCCATTTCCTTGGCCTGACTGCGGTTGAACAGGATGATCGGCACAATCAGGATCGCCAGCATCACCACCGCCAGCGCGGACGCTACCGGCCAGTCACGGTTGTTGAAGAACTCTTGCCAGAGCACCTTGCCGATCATCAGCGTTTCCGGGCCGCCGAGCAGTTCCGGGATGACGAACTCGCCCACTACCGGAATGAACACCAGCATGCAGCCGGCAATGATCCCGTTCTTGGACAGCGGAATAGTGATTTTCCAGAAGCTGTTGAAGGTGCTCGAACCGAGGTCAGAAGCCGCTTCCAGCAGACTGTTATCGTGCTTCACCAGGTTGGCGTACAGCGGCAGGATCATGAACGGCAGGTACGAGTAGACGATGCCGATATACACCGCGAGGTTGGTGTTGAGGATCTGCAGCGGCTCATCGATCAGGCCGATGCTCATCAGGAATCCGTTGAGCAGGCCATTGTTGCTGAGGATACCCATCCACGCGTAAACGCGGATCAGGATTGCCGTCCAGGTCGGCATCATGATCAGCAGCACCAGCACCGTTTGCATTTCTTTACGGGCCGTGGCGATCGCGTAGGCCATTGGGTAGCCAATCGCCAGGCACAGAACGGTGCTGATCAACGCCATCTTCAGCGAGCCGAGGTACGCGGCGATATACAACTCGTCGTCGCCAAGCATCGCGTAGTTGCCCAGGTTCAGCAGCAGTTGCAGCTTCTGCTCGGCAAACGTGTAGATCTCGGTGTACGGCGGAATGGCCACGTCGGCTTCGGCGAAGCTGATCTTCAGGACGATGAAGAACGGCAACATGAAGAACAGAAATAGCCAGATGAACGGAACCCCGATGACCAGCTGGCGGCCATTGGGAATTATTCGGTTGATGCGCCGTTTGAATTTGCGCATGTTCATGAGCGAAGTACCACACCGCTGTCGTCTTCCCACCACACGAAAACCTGATCGCCCCAGGTCGGACGGGCGCCACGGCGTTCGGCGTTGGCGACGAAGGACTGCACCAGTTTGCCGCTCGGCAGTTCGACGTAGAACACCGAGTGCCCGCCAAGATAGGCAATGTCGTGCACCTTGCCGCTCGACCAGTTGTATTCGCAGGTCGGTTGTTCGGCGGTGACCAGCAGTTTCTCCGGACGAATCGCATAGGTGACCGACTTGTCCTGCACCGAGGTGCTGATGCCGTGACCCACATAGATCTGCCGGTCGAGGTCCTTGCAAGTGATGGTCGCGTGACCCTCGGCGTCGTCGATCACTTCACCTTCGAAGATGTTGACGTTGCCGATGAATTCGCAGACCAGACGGCTGGTCGGGGTTTCGTAGATGTCGATCGGGCTGCCGATCTGGGCGATCCAGCCCAGGTGCATGATCGCGATGCGCTCGGCCATGGTCATGGCCTCTTCCTGGTCGTGGGTCACCATCACGCAGGTCACGCCGACGCGCTCGATGATTTCCACCAGCTCGAGTTGCATCTGTGAACGCAGTTTTTTATCCAGTGCGCCCATCGGTTCGTCGAGCAACAACAGCTTCGGCCGCTTGGCCAACGAGCGCGCCAGGGCCACACGCTGACGCTGACCGCCAGACAGTTGATGTGGCTTGCGCTTGGCGTATTGGCTCATCTGCACCAGTTTGAGCATCTCGGCCACGCGGGCTTCGACTTCAGCCTTGGGAATCTTGTCCTGCTGCAAACCGAACGCGATGTTCTGCGCCACGGTCATGTGCGGAAACAAGGCGTAGGACTGGAACATCATGTTGATCGGACGTTCGTACGGCGGCATGTCGGTAATGTCGACGCCGTCGAGAAAAATGCGCCCCTCCGTGGGCCGTTCGAACCCTGCCAGCATCCGCAGCAGAGTGGATTTGCCCGATCCCGAACCGCCGAGCAGGGCGAAAATCTCACCCTTTTTGATTTCCAGGGACACATCGTCCACGGCAATCGTCTCGTCGAACTTCTTCGTGACCCGGTCGATTTTGACCAACACCTGTTTGGGTGTCTGGTCGCCCTCGAGGGCTTTCTTATAGGCGCCGGAGGCAACTGCCATTTACGAAACTCCCAGAAAAAAAGAGTGCAGTTCGCCCAATGCGGACGAACCCAGGATAGTTTGTGCCTTACATCCCCGACTTGACCTTGGTCCAGCTGCGGGTCATCAGGCGCTGAATGTTCGGTGGCAACTCGGTCGACACGTAGGCCTTGTCAATCACGGCCTGTGGCGGATAAACCGATTCATCGGTACGGATGGATTGATCCATCAGCTTGTCCGAGCCCGGGTTGGGGTTGGCGTAACCGACAGAATCACTGACCTGGGCGATCACCTCAGGTTTCAACAGATAGTTGATGAAGGCGTGGGCCTGCTTCACGTTCGACGAATCCTTGGGAATCGCCAACATGTCGAACCACAACGCGCCTCCCTCTTTCGGCACCGTGTAGGCGATATTCACGCCCTTCTTGGCTTCTGCCGCGCGGTTCTTCGCCTGGAAGATATCGCCGGAAAAACCGATGGCCACGCAGATGTCGCCGTTGGCCAGGTCGCCGATGTATTTCGAAGAATGGAAGTAGGTTACGTAGGGGCGCACGGCGAGCAATTTGTCGGTGGCTTTCTTGTAATCCTTGGGATTGGTGCTGTTGGCATCCAGACCCATGTAGTTGAGCACGGTCGGCATCATTTCATCGGCAGAATCGAGGAAGGCCACGCCGCAGCTTTGCAGCTTCTTGATGTTTTCCGGCTCGAACAGCACGCCCCAGGAATCGATCTTGTCAACGCCCAGCACAGCCTTCACTTTATCGACGTTGTAGCCGATGCCATTGGTGCCCCACAGGTACGGTACGGCGTACAGGTTGCCAGGATCGTTCTGCTCCAGACGCTTGAGTAGCGCCGGGTCGAGATTCGAGTAATTTGACAGCTGCGCCCGGTCGAGTTTCTGGAACGCGCCCGCCTTGATCTGCTTGCCGAGGAAGTGGTTCGACGGCACGACCACGTCGTAGCCGGTACGCCCGGCGAGCAACTTGCCTTCCAGGGTTTCGTTGGAGTCGAACACGTCGTAGACCGGTTTGATCCCGGTCTCTTTCTGAAAGTCGGCCAGCGTCGATTCGCCGATGTAATCCGACCAGTTATAAATATGCACCGTGCCGGCGGCTTGGGCACCGACGGCGATCGTCAGGCCGGCAGCGGCCAGCAGCGCATTGCGCAAAGAAGAAAAAATAGGCACGTGAAGGTCCTCTAAAATTAGTTGGGCCCAAGTTGCCCAGCGCTGCATGACAGCCATGGCTGCCCGGCAACAAAACCGGCGCGCAACTTACCCTCGAAAAACCGTTCCAGCAAAACTTTCTGTCCTGAATTCATAGAATAAGCGCAACGCTTGAAACGAGAGGCAGAGAGCCAGCCACCGGTAGAATCCAGGCTCTCACACCGAAGGATTCAAGCGCAGATGACTACGCATTACCGGCAGCTGACTCAG
>NZ_JAENSQ010000034.1:0-54153 GCF_016613125.1 Pseudomonas sp. MF6776 | reverse complement strand
GACCGTCGAAGCCGTCAATCGGACAGTAGCGAGGATCAATCTACGCCCGCGCAAGCGCTTGGGCTGGAAGACGCCGTACGAAGTGCATACAGGGGTGAGCGTTGCACTTATGTGTTGAATTCAGGTGGTGTAAGGATGATTAGCGACAGGCTCTCCTGAGAATTCATCGACCAACTGCATCTTGTCCGTAAAATGCACCGGCATCGGCAACAGCCCACTAAACGCCGCCCCTCCGCCACTCTGGCCGATAATCACCGTCCCCGAACCACCGACCACGACATTGCCGTGTCCTCCGGTGCTGTCGAGCGTTGCGGCGTTCAGGCCATTGATGAAAACGGTGCCGGAGACAGCGTCGGTGATCGGGCTGCCGCAGGCCGATTTATCAGTCATGCGCGCAGCGGCGAGGCCGTCGAAGAAGACGTTCGGCGAGCCGGAAACAATCGGGTTAGTGCCGTGGCCTGGCAATGGGCATGCGGTCGGGTCGGTGACGCGGGCGGCGGGTTTTCCACTCAATTCAAAGCTCCTTGCTTCAGAGGTTCCGGGTGTGGCTGGTAGATGTCGACTTCGGTCGCGGCGAAGCGCCAGCGGTTGTCGACGGGGTCGAACAGTGCGTGGCTGTGCTCGCGGCTGTCGGGGGATATAGCGGTTTGCAGGTGCTGCCAGGCTTCGTCGACATGCCAGGTGAGTTCAGCGGGCGTGGCGTCATCGAGTTCGTTGAGCCAAGCGTTGTAGTTTCGCAGGCGATTCAGCTCGTAGGTACTTTGCAGCAACTCAGCCATTTGCGTGCCGAGGTCCAAATGATGTTCGGCCGTCCACTGGCCGATCTCGGAGTAGACGTACCACCCCATCGGCATCAAGGCGCCATCCTTGAGCAGCGAATGCCCCGCCGGAGCGACGAAACCGCAACTGATGTGCAGCGTTAGCCAGCCTTGGTGCGCGTCGATGAACGTATTCGGCTCGAAGTTGCGCAACGGGATTACGTGATAGTCGTGAAGGCCTGCGCTGCGAGTCATGAGTTCGGCATCCAGTCGCGAGACAAATGCGCGGATGGCTTTGCCGCCCAGGCGATTGACCATGCAGAGAATGTCTACCGGTTGGCGCTGGGGGTTGTCGGAAAAGCCCGAGTTTTTCACCAGGCCATACAAACGTATTGACGCACGTAGTCCGCTCATCGCCCGCCACTCATTGACGCAGCGAAGGCTCCACGGGCGTGGAGAGTTTTTGCCAGAGGCATTGCAGGTGTCGTCCGTGAGCGCGCAAAAATGCGCGCGTAGAATGCCGGACTAGAGCCTTGGCGACAATCGAATAAACACTAAATAGCCATCATCGCTCACTGGCCTTCGGCGAACTCGCGCAACACCTTGCCGTCCATGCGATAGCGCACCCATTCTTCCTGCGGTTGCGCGCCGAGGGATTTGTAGAATTCGATGGCTGGGGTGTTCCAGTCCAGTACGCTCCACTCGAAGCGTCCGCAGTCATTGGCGCAGGCGATTTTCGCCAGTTGCCGCAGCAGGGTTTTGCCCGCGCCGCCGCCGCGTTGTTCGGGGGTGATGTAGAGGTCTTCAAGGTACAGGCAATTGCTGCCGAGCCAGGTCGAATAGCTGAAGAAGAACACCGCGAAACCGATTGGCAGGCCGTCGCGCAGACAGATCAGACCATGGGCGGTCGCGCCTTCGCCGAACAGGCTGCGCTCAATATCGGCAACGCTGGCGATAACTTCGTGGCGAGCCTTTTCGAAATCCGCGAGTTCAGTGATGAAGGCGAGGATTTGGGGTGCATCGCTGGGAGTCGCCGGGCGGATCTCGATCGTCATGGACGGGCCTTGTCGGGGGAGGAAAACGCCATAGTAAAACGCGTTGAAGCGCTCTTCATATGGCAACAACGCATTATCCTGCTCGATGTGGCAAAACACCGCCGTTCCTGTGGGAGCGCGCCTGCTCGCGAATGCATTATTTCAGCCGCCTTCAATGTGACTGACAGTATGCTTTCGCGAGCAGGCTCGTTCCCACAGGCTCTGCATTCGCTTAAAAGGATGTTTATGAATAACTACGCCTTCGCACCACTGCCAGCGCTCGCGGCAGAACTGCTGCCCCATGCTCTGGAGCCCTCGGATGACGGCGCGCACGACCTCGCACACCTGCAACGTGTCTGGCACAACGTGCGCACTTTGCAAGCCGAAGAAGGTGGCGATCTGGTAGTGCTGCTCGCCGCCGTGCTGCTTCACGATTGCGTAGCCGTCGAAAAGAACTCGCCATTGCGTTCACAAGCTTCACGTCTGGCAGCGGAAAAAGCGTCGACGGTGCTGACGGAGTTGAACTGGGCCAACGCTAAAATCGACGCCGTCGCCCACGCCATCCAAGCCCACAGTTTTTCCGCCAACATCACCCCGCTCACCCTCGAAGCGAAACTTGTCCAGGACGCCGATCGTCTCGACTCGCTGGGCATGCTCGGCGTCGCTCGCACGTTCTATGTTGCCGGACGCATGGGGGCGGCGCTCTACGACCCGCAAGATCCGGAAGCGAGGGAGCGCGACTACAACGACACACGTTTTTGCCTTGATCACTTCCAGACCAAACTGCTGCACCTCGCCGACGGTTTCCAAACCGTCGCCGGCCAGCACCTGGCGCAGATTCGCCATCAGCGTCTGAAGGGTTTCATGGAACAGTTCAAAGAAGAGATCGGCATCGTCTGAAGCAATACTCCGGCCTGCCGCGATCCTGACTTCGCCAACCTCGCACCTAATCCCTGACCTTGGCGTGGTAAACAGAGGCTGTTCACTTTCTCGGGTCAAGGAACCGCGTCATGTCGCAAGCAACACCTCAAGTGTCGAGCAAGCTGTTCGGCCTGTTCTGCCTCGCCAGTTATCTGCTGTCGCTGTCCTACGGCTCGACGTTTTTGCTGGCGCTGTTGATCGGTTCTCGCGGTGGCAATGAACACGATGCGGGCAGCGTGATTTCTGCGGCGATGCTCAGTACGTTTGTCGCGGTGCTGGTGTCCGGGCATTTATCGGATCTGCTGGGGGCGGCGCGTTCGATTGCCTTGTTTGGTCTGATGCTTGTTGCGGCGAGCCTGGGCTTTGCGATGACGCCGGGGTTCGGTCATCTCCTGCTGTTTTTCGGCTTGCTGCTCGGCCTGGGCTGGGGTGTGTTTTACACGTTGGGGCCGATTATTGTGGCGAGTCTGGTGACCCCAGCGCAGCGGGCGAAGTACTTTGCCTTGCTGTCCGGCAGCATGATGACCGGGATTGGCAGCGGCCCATTGCTCGGGCGTGCGGCCAGTGCGCTGGAGTTACCGGTGACCTCGGCGTTTTATCTGGCAGCGCTGGCGAGCCTGATCGGCGTGTTGATGTTCTGGCGTCTCGGCTCGCGACTGAAAAGCACCCAAGCCACAACAGCCGCAAGCATCACTTGGTCAACGTCGGCGCAGGTGCTCGGTTCCCGCGCAGTCTTCGCGATCATCATGGTCGGTCTCGGTGGCTGCGTATTCGGCGGTTTGTCGAGTTTCCAGACCAGTTACGCCGCCGCCCATTCGCTGGATTATTCGCTGTTCTTTCTCGGCTTCATGAGCGCGGCAATCAGCAGTCGCCTGTTGATCGCAGGGTTTGTGGTCAAGCGTGATCCGTTGCGGGCGTCGTGTCTGTTGTCCGGTTTGATGCTCGGCTCGATTGTGCTGTTCGCCTTCGGCGTGCACAGCGCTTTCAGTTATCTGCTGGCGGCGGTCATGCTCGGTGTCGGATACGGCCTGACCTATTCGGTGATCAACGGATTGGCGGCCAACGAAGCGCCCGTCGGTACCACTTCGCAGGCCTTGCTGCTATTCAGCCTGGCGTACTTTATCGGCGTGTTCGGCTTTCCGCTGCTGGCCGGAAAAATCATCGTCGAACACGGAATGGCGGCACTGCTGTACACCGTATTGGCTGTGGCGCTGATCAACTGGCTGATCACCATCGGCCGCTTGCTCTGGCGACGACTCAACGTCAGAACCGCGCCAGCGATCTAGACCGTTCGTCGCTCATCAGGCACCAATCGACGACGAGGGCAGACCAACAAAGGGTATGGATTCCAATCACTGGAGAAGCCCTATGATCCCGTCAAGGTTGACCGCTTTCGTATTCAGCGCCCTGCTCTGCCCCACGGTGTTCGCCGCCACCGCTGCGGGCACCGGCCCTACCGATCCGACCCCACCCCGAGCCCCAGTCATCAACAGTGCCCCCGGCATGAACACCGATGGCTCTGGCGTGCCATTGATCAACCAGCCACCTGCCACCGGTACTGACCCGCGCACGCAAGGCAGTGATCCCGGTCGTCAAGGTGGCATGAACACCCCCGACGCTCCCGCCACGCCAGACAACGCGGGCCCGGGCGTCGGTTCGAAAACCACCACCGGTGGCTCCGGTTCCGAAGGATCCGGCCAGTAGTTCGCCGACGCGAGCGACCCTATTCACACCCATGAAGAGGTAACCATGAACGTCGATAAAAACCTGGAAAAAGAAGTCCTCACCCGCCTGCTGCACGCCCACCCGAGTGGACTGGGCAAGGAGGTGCTGGACAACTACCGGGGCGAAAAAGTCGTCGCCAGCGCGCTCGCCTCATTGCAGGACCGCGGTTTGATTCACCATGGCCATATCACCTGCAACGAGGCCGGTGAACACTCGCTGAATTTGCCGATCAAGCTCAGTGCTGCCGGGGTTGAAGCAGCGCGCAAACTGGATATGCAGTAGTACTGCGGCCGCTCGCTGCAGATGCGGTGAGCGGCCGCTTGAAATTTATGGTGGGGCTGATGGCCTCATCGCTGGCAAGCCAGCTCCCACAGTTTTCTGGTGGACGCAACATTTGTGCACACCTCCGATCTCTGTGGGAGCTGGCTTGCCAGCAATAAAGGTAGATCAGCCGCCGCTGGATTCACGGATCAGCGCATCCACTTCAGCAGTCCCCGGCGCTGTCGCCGGCCCCCAGCGTGTCACGGCCAATGCCGCCGCCGCGTTCGCTCGCTGCGCCGCTTCATACGCAGTCAAACCCTGCGCCAACCCCGCAACAAACACCCCGGCATGCGCATCACCGGCACCATTGCTGTCCACCGCTTTGACGGCAAACCCCGGCACATGCCGACGCTCGTCACGTTGATGAATCCAGCAACCCTGCGGCCCATCGCGCACCACCATCAATACGTCTCGCGGCAGATGCTCAGCCAGACAATCCAGCGCAACACCGATGTCTTCAGCACCGGTAAAACGCAATGCCTCGACACTGTTGCTGGTCCACACATCAATGCGCGGCAACAGCGCCTGCATCAGCGGTGAATCCGGCGATTCCACCAACGGACCCGGATCGAACACCACGTGAATCGTGGCGGGCAATGCCAACGTCCAGTCAAGGAGAGCTTGCGCCTTGCCCTCGTGCAGCAGGCTGTAACCGCTGAGATAAACATAGTCCCCGGCCTCAAAAGCCACGCTGTTCAAATCATCGATGGTCACCTCGCCCTCGGCACCGATGTAGGAAATGAAACTGCGCTCGGCCGACGCATCGGTCAGCGCCACACACAAACCCGTGTCGCGCTCGGCAGGCTGGCTGATACCGATGTGAATCCCCTCGGCCTGCATCGCCTGCCGCGCCAGATCGCCGAAACGCCCGGTGCCATGACGACCGAGGTAAACCACCGGCAGGCCATTGCGCACCGCTGCCGCCATCACGTTGAAACCGCCGCCAGCCTCGAAACCGGCGGACTGCGCCAGTACGTCGCCGCCAATCTGCGGCAGTTTATCCACGGCCATGACCAGGTCGATGATGACCTGGCCGGTGTGCAACATCTTAGGCATGAGCATTCTCGACTGGCGCGGCACGGCGATCTTTTGCCCCGCCGAGGAGGAAATAGATGCCACCGGCCACCACGAACGTCACGATCCAGCCGAGGCCGTTGTGGCCCAGCCACGAGTCGGACAGGAAACCTTTGAACCAGACATTCTCAGCGGTGGTGCCGATGGTGGTGAAGCTGAAACCGAGCACGATGGCAATCGCCCACGCCCCGAATGCGCGCCACTCGACACCGCCGTGATACCAATAGGCACTGCTTGGGCTGACGTCGAGCAGGTCTTGCGGGCTGTAGTAGTGACGATGAATCAAGTCGATCACGAAGATCCCGACCCACGCGGTGATCGGCACCGCCAGCAGGGAAATGAAGGTAATGAACGGGCCGTAGAAACTGTCGGCGATCAGCATGAAGTAGATCGAACCGGCGAAAATCGCAACGATATCGACCACCACGGCGTAGACGCGCTTGACCTTGAGGCCGAGCGTCAACGTGGTCAAACCGGCGGAGTACACCGACAGGTTGTTCGACAGCAGCAGACCACCGAACGCCGTGATCAGGTACGGCACGGCCATCCAGGTCGGCAGCATGTCGCGGATCGCCACGATCGGGTCAGTCGCCGAGGCGAGATCGTTGTTACCCACCGACAGCAGGCCGCCGAGGGTGATCAGCAGCACCAGTGGAATACCCGCTCCGAACGCTGCGGACGCGACCAGACGCACTGCTTTGACGCTGCGATGCTGATAGCGCGACATGTCGGCGCCCGCGTTGGCCCAACCGATACCGGTGCCGGCCGCCATGGTACCGATGCCGATGATCATTGCGCTGACCGGCGCCGGTGTGGCGTTGAACACCGCGCTCCAGTCGATGGTGGCGCAGAGGAAGCCGCCGACCAGAATGTTCAGCGCACCGAAGACATACGTCGCCCACTTCTGGATCACCAGCAAAGTTGCATGGCCGAGGCCGGAGACCGCCAGGGTCAGCAGCACGAAAATCGCAATCAAGAGCAGCGTCAGCACGGGTGCGCTTTTCGCCTCAACCGGTGAGCCGAACAGGATCGAGCACAGCGACAGCAGCACGAATGCAGCGGTGGTGGTGTTGACGGTTTCCCAGCCCAGACGCGACATCAGCGAGACCAGTGTCGGGCCGATATTGCCACGCACGCCGAAGATCGCCCGCGACAAGGTCAGGCTTGGCGCGCGGCCACGGCGGCCGGCAATCGAGATGATCCCGACCACCGCGAACGAACCGGCGGCACCGATGATCGCGACGATGATTGCCTGCCAGATCGCCAGACCGCGAAACGCGACCAGCGTGGCACCCAACGGCAGGCCGAGAATGGAAATGTTGGCGGCGAACCAGACCCAGAACAGTTGCAGCGGATGACCGTTGCACTCGGCTTCCGGCACCGGCTCGATGCCACGGGTTTCCAGCTGCCCGGCGCTCTGCCCGGCGTTCGATGAACTCATGAAAATGCTCCTGTTTGCCTTTTTTGTGGTTGTGGCAATGACGCAAAACGACAAGATATCCCGGCCATCCTGGGCCTGTCTGTGCGATCCATTGCGGATGAATAATTCAAAAACGCGGCGCGCCCTTCGCGAGCAGGCTCGCTCCCACAGGTACAGCGTGATCCTTGTGGGAGCGAGCCTGCTCGCGAAGGCGCCAGACTAGTCAGCGCAAGGCCAACAGACCTTGCACCAACGGTTCCAGCTCAAGATCATTGACGGCTTTCACCGTTGCAACCATCTCAGCAGGCCAACTCTCAAGACCCAGGCAGGCCCCAAGCATTGCCCCGAGAATCGCCGCGATGGTGTCGGTGTCTCCGCCAAGACTGGCGGCCATGCACAACGCCTCAAATGCGCTCATCTCACCGACCGCCACTTGCTGCGCCAGCGCGAATGACACCACCACCGACTCCTGCGACGCCACCGAAGTACCAATCACGTCGTACAGCAGATCCGCCAGCAACACCTTGTCGCTATCGACACTGATGGTGCGTGCCCAACTGATACGCGAAGCGATACGACCACCGGCGACCCAGTGCCCGTGCGCCTCAGCTTGCTGAGCAATCTGCTGACCGAGGTTCAAGGCCTCGCCCAGATCCATGCCATTGATCCCGGCCGAGACCACTGCCGCCACCGCCGCCGCGCTGGAAATCCCCAGCGTGGTGTTATGCGTCACCTGACAGGCCTGCACCACCGCCGCGATAAAGCGCTCGGGGTCGGCGACATCCGCGGCGATCCCCACCGGGGTAATCCGCATCGCCGCGCCATTGGTGGTGCCGTAGCGCCCGGCCTCTTCCGGCGAATGCCCGGCGAGGATCATTTCGATAGCACGTTTGGTCGACGGGCCGAGCAAGTCCTGCGAGCCCTTGGCCTGCATTTCGGCTTCCCACTCGATCAGCCGCTGCGCCAGCACTGCCGGTTCGATCCGGCCCTTGCCTTCGATCAACAACTCGCCGACCAGAATCGCCTGTTCGGTGTCATCGGTGATCGAGCCTTTGGGCATATTCGCGGCAATCGGTTGCAAGGGGCCTGCGTCTTGCAGATCGGTAATCTGGCCGAAACGTGTCTTGATGGTTTCGCGGTTCAGCGATTGCGTTGGCATGCCCAGCGCATCACCGAGGGCCAGGCCATAGAAAGCGCCCAGGGCACGGTTGAGCGTGGTCATTTCGATTCTCCAAATTGCAGGTGCATGCGGAAATGCACCGGGTCGAGCAGGCTTTCGACCTGTTCCATGAAGCGGTTTTGCCGGTCGTAGGTGGTGCGCAAGGCTTTGAGGAATACGGTGCCGACCGGACGGCCGAGCAGTTCGGCATCTTCAGCATTCAGCGGTTCGGCGCCGATCCACTGATCGCCGCGCTCGCCGATGTAGCCGTAGGCGGCCAAGGTAATGGTCAGGGAATTGTCGATCAGCCCCACGCGCGGCAAGCTTTCCAGGCCGCCAGTCGCTGGCATCAAAGAGCGTTCGAGGGACACCAGCGTGCCGTCGTTGGAACGGCGACGACGGTCGAGGGTGATGAATTGGTCAGTGCCGAACCGCGAAAGCAGATCGGGCCGGGTCACGGCCTCCAGGCGCAACACTTCGGTATTGACCAACGCCCCGCTGTCGGCGAGCGCCTGCGCCCAGCCGCTGCGCTGGTCGAGCGCGACACCGTCAAACGTGACGATCGAGCCGACCCCGCTTTGCGTGGCGATGTATTTACGCCGCTTCAGTTCGGCCAGCGCTTCGCGCAACGTACCACGGCTGACGTTGAATTCTTGAGCCAACTGATGCTCGCCGGGCAATAGAAAGCCGTCCTCCATGAGACCGCTTTCGATGCGCCGGACGAGCTCGTCGACCACCCGTTGTTTCTTGTCGAATCGTACCTGTCTAATCATGTACAAAGTGATAACCGAAACGGGCGTGGGTGGGCAAGGGAAATTTAAGGAAGATGACGGAAGGCTGAAGGTCAAAAGCCCCTCATCGGAACGCCACCCGCCCAGCCCTCTCCCGGAGGGAGAGGGGACTGAATGGGGGGGATGCTCAAGCGGTTCGCCGACCTGGAAGTGCTTTGCCGAATCCACCATCAACTCGGTCGTTCAGGTCGATGCATGACGCCGGACACCTAGGTCGGCTCCCTCTCCCTCCGGGAGAGGGCTGGGCGGGTGGCGTTCCGACGAGGGGCGCCTGATCTTAGCGTTGCTTGAGGCGGTCAATAACCACAGCCAACAGCAAAATCGAACCGCGAATCACGTACTGATAAAACGTATCGATGTTCTTCAGGTTCATCGCATTCTCAATGATTGCCAGAATCAACACCCCGGCAATCACATGCCGAATCATGCCGATCCCGCCACTCAGGGACACCCCGCCCAGCACACACGCGGAAATCACTGTCAGCTCGAAACCCTGACCAATCATCGGCTGCCCGGAGGTCATGCGCGACGCCAGAATCACACCGGCCAGCGCACCGATCACACCGTGCACGGCGAAGATGATGATCTTGGTGCGATCAACGTTGACCCCCGCCAGCAACGCCGCTTCCTGGTTGCCACCGATGGCCATGGTGTTGCGCCCGTAGGTCGTGTAATTCAGCAGCCAGCCGAAAAACAGGAAGCAGACGATGGTGATCAGGATCGGCACCGGCACGCCGAACAACTGGCCATTGCCGAACACGAAGAACGACTCCTGCGACACGCCCACTGCTTTGCCGTTGGCAAAAATGTAGGCCAGGCCACGCACGATCTGCATGGTCGCAAGCGTCGTGATCAGAGCATTGACGCGTAACTTGGCGATCACGATCCCGTTGATCAGCCCGACGATCAAGCCCATCACCAGCGCCGCACTGACGCCAAGGAATACGCTGTCGGTGTCGCGCATCACCACCGCCGCCACCACCCCGGCGCAGGCAATCACCGAGCCCACCGACAAGTCGAAATGCCCTGACGCCAGGCAATACAACATGGTGCAGGCAGCAATGCCGGTGGTGGAAATCGCCAGGCCCAACCCGCGCATGTTCAGCGGCGAAAGGAAGTTGTCGATCAGCAGCGTACAGGCGACAAAAATGCCTACCGCCGCCAACAGCATGACCCAGTCATCGAGGAAGCGGCGCATGTCCAAAGGTTTGCGCTCTTTCGCCAGGGTTTCGTTTTGGGTTGTCATCATAGTCACCTCTCAGTTCGCCACGCCGTCAGCGCGGTGGCGCGGCAAAGCCAGTTGCAGCAGGTTGGATTCATTGGCCTGGTCGCGGCTGACTTCGCCGCGCAGGGCGCCTTCGCACAGCACCAGGATGCGGTCGGAAATACCCATCACTTCCATCAGGTCGCTCGACACCACAATCACCGAAATACCGTCAGCAGCGAGGTTATGGATGATCTGGTAGATCTCGGCTTTGGCGCCGATGTCGATGCCACGGGTCGGTTCGTCGAGCAGCAGGACTTTCATCGGCATCGACAGCCAGCGACCGAGAATGGCCTTCTGTTGATTGCCGCCAGAAAGGAATTTGATCTGCTGGCCGGCGTGGGGCGTTTTGACTTTCAGTGCCTTGATCTGTTTGTCGGCGTTGCCCTTCTCCCACAGGCCGCGAATCAGGCAGCCAAGACCCGAATTCGCGCCACGCGCACTGATGTTGATGTTCTCGGCGACGCTGGCCAGCGGAATAATCCCTTCTTTCTTGCGATCCTCGGGGCACAGCAGAATCCCGGCGGCAATGGCATCGCGCGGTGAGCGCAGATTCAATTCATGGCCGCGCAGTTCGAGGCGTCCGGCGGTTTTGCGCTCCAGGCCACTGAGCAAGCGAAACAACTCGGTGCGCCCTGCCCCGACCAATCCGAACAAACCGAGAATCTCGCCTTTGTGCGCCTCGAAACTGATCGGCTCACGCAGGCCCGGGCCGAGCAGGCCGTTGACTTTCAGCGCCACTGCGCCGCGTGGTCGGTTGCGGTAATCGTAGATGTCCTGGATGTCGCGGCCGACCATGCAGGTCACCAGTTGATCGTGGGTCAACTGGCTCATGTCCTCGAAGGTGCGCACGTAGCGGCCGTCCTTGAACACCGTCACCGCGTCGCAGATACGGAACACTTCTTCCATGCGATGGGACACGTAAAGTACGACTTTGCCCTCATCCCGCAGGCGCCCGATGATCGCCATCAAGCGGTCGATCTCGCGTGCCGAAAGGCTGCTGGTTGGCTCGTCGAAGGCGATCACATGGGCGCCACGCGACAGGGCCTTGGCGATTTCCACCAGTTGCCGTTGGCCCAGCGACAAACGACCGACTTTGGTCTGCGGATCGATTTCATCGGCCAGGCCTTTGAGGCAATCCAGCGCTTGCTGACGCAGCGTGCCGCGATTGATCAAACCGAAACTGGCCGGCAGATGACCGAGGAACAGGTTTTCGGCGACGGTCATTTCCGGCACCAGATGCAGTTCCTGATGGATCACCGCCACGCCGCTGCCGATGCTGTCGGCGGTCGACTTGAAGGCCATCGTCTGCTCGCCAATCTGCATCTCGCCGCTGCTCGGAATGTAAGCGCCGCCGAGGATTTTCAGCAGGGTCGACTTGCCGGCGCCGTTCTCGCCCATCAAGGCGTGGACCTGGCCGGGATGGGCGACGAA
The DNA here is from genome assembly GCF_016613125.1 of Pseudomonas sp. MF6776. Taxonomy (NCBI): domain Bacteria; kingdom Pseudomonadati; phylum Pseudomonadota; class Gammaproteobacteria; order Pseudomonadales; family Pseudomonadaceae; genus Pseudomonas; species Pseudomonas sp. MF6776. The sequence continues at coordinate 42,252 of NZ_JAENSQ010000034.1, read as the reverse complement.
GCTGATGCCGTCTAGCGCCTTCACGCCGGGAAAGGTTTTGCCGATCCCGTTGAAGCGCAGACTGCCGCCGGCGCTGTTTTCTTGTCTTTGTACTTGCGCGTGCATTTAAGCCACCTCTTCACACCGTTCAAACGGCCCGGTTGCCCGGGCCGTCGCTACGTCAGTTCCACAAGCCGATTTTTTCCAGCTCTTGCTTGAAGTTCTCGCGGGTGATCAGGGTGACGTCGTCCATGGCGGTGTATTTCGGCGGCTCTTTGCCGGTGGTGACCCACTCGTACATCATCTCGGCGGTCTTGTAGCCTTCGATGTGCGGGCTCGGCAGCATCGAACCGAAGAAGCCGCTGTTAGGCTTTTTCAGTTCGCCGATGGCGTCGGTGCCATTGATACCGATGCCGATCACATTGGCCGCGGCAAATCCGGCGGCTTCTGTGGCGCGCACGCCCCCAAGCACGGTGTTGTCGTTCATGCCGCCAATGATCAGGTTCTTCGCCGCGCTTGGCAGTTTCACCAACGCCGAGTTGGTGGCGTCCATGCTGCCTGGCACATCGAGAGTTTTCAGTGCGGCGAAGAGGATGTGATCCTTCGGCATGCCGGCGTCTTCGAGGGCCTTGACCGAGCCGTCGGTGCGTTTCTTGCCGGTGTCGAGTTCGTTGTAGGTGTTGACGACCGCGTAGGTGTCTTTCCAGTCCCAGTTGCGTTTTTTCGCTTCGGCAGCCATGGCGGCGCCCTGCTTCTGACCAACTTCATACGCGGCCATGCCCAGGTAAGGCACGTCCTCCATGAACTTGCCGTTGGCGTCGACAAAACGGTCGTCGACGGCAATCACCTTGAGGTCATTGAGTTTGGCTTTGGCCATGATCGCCGGGCCGAGCGACACGTCCGGCGGGCAGATCACAAAGCCTTTGGCACCATTGGCGGCGAGGCTGTCGATGGCCGACAGGGTTTTTTCGCCATCCGGGACGGCGATCTTGATCAGTTCAAACCCCCTGTCCTTGGCAGCTTTCTCGGCGAAGGCCCACTCGGTCTGGAACCACGGTTCCTCGGCCTGCTTGACGAGGAAACCGATCTTCACGGCATCGGCGGCGAGCAGCGAACTGCTCAGGCTGAACGCGGTGACCGCGAGCGCGGCACTGCACAGGGTACGAATCCCGAAACGACGTTTCATAAGCTGACTCCTTGTTATTTTTTTTGAGCAATGTTTGAAAAGCGGTAAAGCACGTTCCTGCAAAGCCTGTTGAAAATAGTCATATCGTATGATGATTGGATTTCAGGCGGATTTCTTCGCGTGGAATTCGATCGATCAGTCGTGGTACATCACCGAGCGGCCACCATCGATGGTGATGCACGAAGCATTGATGAATGGCGCTTCATCGCTGGCCAGGAACACCGCCGTCATCGCCACTTCAATCGGCTGACCAATGCGTTTGGGCGGGTGCAGGTCGAGGGCGCGTTGACGCTCGGCATGCGGGTCGGCGAAACCGTTCCAGTAATCGACGTTCAGCTGCGTTTCGATGTAGCCGGGGGCGATGGCGTTGACGCGGATGCCTTTCGCTGCGTACTCGATGCCGAGTGCGCGCGTCAGTCCCAGCAACCCGTGCTTGGCCACCGGGTACGGGAAACAGCCGGGAATAATGTGCGAAGAATGGGTCGAGGCAATGTTGATGATGCTGCCGATGCCCTGCTCGATCATTTGCGGCAGGACCGCTTTGCAGCCGTACCACGCGCCGTCGAGGTCGATGGCGAAGCAGCGACGCCAGTCTTCTTCGGTCATTTCCAGCGGATCGCGGAACACATTGACCCCGGCACAGTTGACCAGCACGTCGATGCGCCCGTGCAGTTCAACGGCGCGTTTGGCCATGGCGTGCAGATCGGGCTGGCGCGACACATCAGCCTTGATCGCCTGGACGTCAAAGCCTTGCTCGCGCCAATGGGCGGCAACCTTCTCGACTTTTTCGGCCTGAATATCACTGATCAGCAGTTTGGCTTGCTGCGAAGCGAAGGCTGCGACGATGGCTTCACCGATACCCTGAGCGGCACCGGTGAGCAGCACGACCTTGTTTTTCAGACGCTCGCCCTTCGGCGGTGCGGGCACCGGAGGCAGGGAAAGAGGTTCAGCCATGGCTCAAGGACTCCTGTTCGCAAGCGCAAAAAAACCGGGCATCTGATGATGTCCGGTCTGGAGAGCGTTTAGAACTGAACAGGCAGGCGCCACTGACGGCATTGGGCCGTTGCGTGGCACGGACTCCGCGTGGGAGTGCGATGGAAATTCGCTGCATCACTTCACCTGTTTTGTTCTTTTTAAGTGTGAGTGCGTGTTACTGCTGGAGCCGACTATAAACCCGACCGCCAAATAATCTCAATATATAATTTTGCATCCCATATTTTGGGATTTAACCAGCGAAGCGCGTACAGAGCTTTCCTGCAACATCAATACGCATCGACAGCACTGCGCCGTCCAGAGGATGGTTGTGCGGGCTCTTGGCGCTGGTGATGTACAGGGTTTTCAGGTCTTCGCCGCCGAATACGCAACTGGTCGGGCGACTGATCGGCAGATCGATTTTGCGATCAACCTTGCCATCAGGCGCCAGTCGCAAAAGACAGCTGCCGTCCCAACGGGCGTTCCACACATAGCCTTCGACATCCATCGCCGAACCGTCAGGGCCGCCCTGTTCATCCGGGCCGTACCAGAGATTGGCGACGTCAAGGTTGCCGTCGGTGTGGATGAAGTAGCTGTACAACGTGGCGTCCATACTGTCGCCGAACAACAGCCGGGTGCCGTCGTCGCTCCACAGCAGCGTGTTGGGAATCCCCAGGTTGCGTAGCAATGGCGTGACGCGTTTGTCGGGATCGATACGAAACAGGGCACCGGAACGCCGGACGATCGGCAGATCTTCGCCCTGCTCGCCGATGTTGTTTTGCATGGTGCTGAGCCACAGTCGGCCTTGTGCGTCACAGCGGGCTTCGTTGGGACGATTGCCAGGTTGCGGGTCGGCGACACAGAACAGCGTCAGGCGCGGTTCCAGTCCCGGGGAGTCGAGATCGAGACGATAGACGCCGCTGCTCAGCGTAACCAGCGCATCGCCGCTGGCGCAGGGAATGAACGCAGAAACGTGCTCGGGCATTTGCCAGATCTGCACGTTCTGGCCAATCAGGCGCAGGGCTTGTTGGCCGGCGATATCGACCCAGTACAGCGCCTGGGTCGGCGCGTCCCAGAACGGGCCTTCACCGAGTTGTGCGCGGTGCTGGGTCAGTGCGGTCCAGGTCATTTCAACTCCTTGGATCTTGTAGTTTTTTTCAGTGTGGGAGCGATATTGGATATTTAGCCGGCCTTTTTGTCGGCCATGACTTTTGGGTAAAACCGTTTGATCGCCAGGTCTGCGTTGTCGATCAGGGTCATGCAGGCCCACACACCGCGCGCAGAATCGCGAGCGGCGATGGCGTCGGCCATGTCTTTGTGGATTGGCAAGGTGCGGCGCAGTTCATCCGGATCGGCCGCCGAGACTTCGAACGAAACGGCCAGCAACGCCCCGAGCGCCGGGACCATCTGTTCAATGAACTGATTATGGCTGGCGGCAAGAATGCACTCGTGGAAGGCCTGATCGGCACGGTTGTAATCGCCGCCGCTGTCTACCGCGCGCTCAAGGGCGTTGTAGGCCAGTTGCACGGCGTCGATCTGCTCCAGCGTCGCGCGCTCGCAGGCCCAGCGCACGGCCATGGGTTCAATGGTGCGGCGCAGGTCGAGCAAATCATCGACGAAGTTTTCCGGCAGACCATTGCGTGACAGCCAGCCGACGACCTGGGGATCGAACAGGTTCCAGCGGCGCACCGGCAACACGCGGGTGCCGACCTTCGGCCCGACTTCAAGCATGCCTTTGGCAACGAGGGTTTTGATCGCTTCACGAATGACGGTGCGGCTGACGCCGAGCTGTTCGCCCAGATCAGCTTCGACCTTGATGGTCTGCCCCGGTTTGATCTGGCCAGCGGCAATCCAACTGCCCAGCCAGTCAACCGTTGATGCATGAAAGCTGCTGGACATGAACACCTCAAAGCGGATCGCGATGGGTGATCAAGCTAATGATCATACGATTGGGTGTCAAATCAGTTTTTTGTGATCACACAAAAACAATGTGGGAGCGAGCCTGCTCGCAATAGCGGAGTGTCAGTCAATATTTTCGTCGACTGATACACAGCTATCGCGAGCAGGCTCGCTCCCACAGGGATTCGAATTACGGTTCGAGGCCGATACGGAAGAACTCGCCGCCACTCCACACACCGAGCCAGTTCTGCCCATCGATTTTTCGACTGACCGCCAGTTCGACCAATTGGTAAAACACATTGCGATGAATCAACGCTTCAAGGTTGGTGCGCACGTGTACGTAAGGCGCAGGCTCTTGAGTGACCGGATCGATCTCAACTCGAATCGGATGCTCCGGCCCAGCATCAGCGGTTTCGTCGACATTGGTGGTAAAGCGCAGCACCTGCGCCTCACCCTCGCCTTCAACCTCGACGGCAATCGCCACAAACGGCGCGTCGTCGACCTTGATGCCGACCTTCTCGACCGGCGTAATCAAAAAATAATCATCACCGTCGCGGCGGATGATCGTGGAGAAGAGCTTGACCATCGGCTTGCGCCCGATCGGCGTGCCCAGGTAATACCAGGTGCCGTCCCGGGCGATGCGCATGTCGATGTCGCCGCAGAAATCCGGGTTCCACAAGTGCACCGGTGGCAGGCCTTTGGTTTTGGGGATTTGTCCCAACAGGTCATTGGCTTTTTGCGGGCCACTCATGGCGTACTCCTTGAAATTACTGGTTGCCGATCCCCAACAGGCTGCGCGCGTACTGCGCCAGCGGTGGGCCGATCAGGTCTTCGGGTTTGCTGTCGTGGAACGTCAGTAAACCGCCACGACTCTTGATCCGTGCAGTATCAATCAAATACTGGGTGCTGGTCTCGATCAACATGATCTGAATCACGCCGCCGTCGATACCGAGGCGATCCACAGCCTCCTCATCCAGCCACTCATCAGAGTTGCCAATGCGGTCATCAGCCTTGGCGAAACGGGTGTAGAGCAGGTAATGCGCACCCGCGTCACGGGCTTCACCCATTGCCTGATCAAGGCCTTCCGGCGCACGGGCGCGGCGAACCATCGGGAAGTATTCGATAAAGCCTTTGAACGCTTCCTCAGCGACCACGTTCGGCCGCGGATACGAACCACCCGGCGGCGCAAACGCGCCCTGGGCGATGTAGATAAACGAATCCGGCTGAATACGGAAGTTGTTCACGCGGCGGCTGTCGCTGTGGTCCAGCAGCCCCGCGTCGCTCATCTGATAGCGAGTGCCTTCGGCCATATCGCTGACAGTCATACAGCCGCCAAGCGCCAAAATGGCCAGCAGCAAAACCAGGCTACGCATCCTTATCCTCCAGAAGCCGGTGACGGAAAACCGGCGAATGGGCGTTGAATGCAGCTTTTGCGCCAGCTCGGGAACTTCGTCGATCTACAGGACGCTTTCGCGAGCAGGCTCGCTCCCACAAGTGGAACGCATTCCAGATGTGGGAGCGAGCCTGCTCGCGAATCGGAATATCAGCCGCCGATGATTTTCATGATGGTTGCGCCGCCGGAAAATGCCACTTCCTGCTTGTCGCCCAAGGCCTTCACCAGCAAGCGTTGTAGCGCAGGCAGTGCCTCGTGACGCGGTTTGTCGAGCAGATCGCCGACGTAATGGCGGTTGCTCGACGACAGGCAACCATGCAGCCAACCGGTCGACGACAGGCGCAGGCGTGAGCAGGTTCGGCAGAAAGGCACGCTTTCATTGGCAATCACCCCAAAATGGCCCACCCCGGCAATCGCGTAACGCACCGCCGTAGCGTCGACAGGGGCATCAGCTTGCGCGTACTCGTAACGCTCACCGATCAGCTCCAGCAATTGTTGAAGACTGACAAACTGCTGCAGGAAGGCATTGGAGTCTTTGGCCAGATGGCCCATGCGCATCAGCTCGATAAAGCGCAGCTCATACCCGCGCTCCAGGCAGTAGTCGAGCAACGGCATGACCTGATCAAGATTCTGGCCGCGCAACGGCACCATATTGACCTTGATCTTCATCCCCGCCGCTGCGGCCTTGTCCATGCCGTCGAGCACGGTGGCCAAGTCGCCGCCGCGGGCAATGCTGCGGAACGCGTCGGCGTCGAGGGTATCGAGAGAAACGTTGATCCGGCGCAGACCGGCATCCACCAGCAGCGGAAGTTTCTTGGCGAGGAGTTGACCGTTGGTGGTCAGACTGATGTCTTCCAGCCCCATCTTGCCGACGGCGGTCATGAACGATTCAAGTTTGGGGCTGACCAGCGGCTCGCCACCGGTAATGCGCAAACGCTCAATGCCAGCGGCTTCAATCAGATACGCCACGCCGCGCGCCATGGCGTCGGCCGACAGCTCATCCTGCGCAGCTACCAACCGCTTGCCGTTGGGCACGCAGTAGGTACAAGCGTAATTGCAGGCTGAAGTCAGGCTGATCCGCAAATTGCGAAAACGCCTGCCTTGACGGTCAACGATCATGATTACTCCGGCGAAAGGAAATCGAGCAGCTAAAACTTGACTCACAAATCAAGTTTTAGCAAGCCCTATGCCTGAGTATATTCCTGCGGTACTGCGCCATGTAACGAAATCATTGCGCAATAAGGCAGCTGAATGGCTCAGCTGCTCGGCGTTTCGGGGTCGCGCTTGCGCTTGTTGCCCATGCGCACGCCGATGTCCATCAGGAACTGGAAGAAACCTTCCTGATCTTCCAGCACATTGCTCCAGAACGGCGAGTGATACAGCGCGACAGCGCCGTGCACCAATGCCCAGGACGCGCAGTAGTGGAAGTACGGCGGCACGTCTTCGAGCTTGCCTTCGCTGATGCGCCCCTTGATCAGCAGGGTCAGGCGTTCGAAGTTCGAGGCACGGATCTTGTGCAGCTCCTCGACCATTTCCGGCACCTGGTTGCCCTTGACCACCTTCTCTTCGAGACGATCGAACAGACGGTAGCGCTGCGGATCGCGCATACGGAATTCGAAGTAGGCACGGGACAGTGCTTCCTTGTCCTTGTCGACATCGGCCGAATGCAGCAGCTCGTTCAAATCGCGCTCGTAATCGAGCATCAGGCGCAGATAGATCTCGGCCTTGGACTTGAAATGTTTATAGATCGTGCCTTTGCCGATACCTACGGCATCAGCAATCATCTCGACGGTGACACTGTCTTCACCTTGGTCGAGGAACAGCTTGAGCGCGGTATCGAGAATTTCTTGCTCGCGGCGACGAAACTCACGGACCTTACGAGGTTCTTTGTGCATAAGAAAAAGGTCTGAAGGGTCAAAATTCGAAGCCGCGTATTATGCCTAACTTGCGCAAAAATGCACGGATCATCCGACCACATCTGTGTTTCTTGTTCATTTTGAGAACGTTTTGGGCGCAATGAGAACTCAACTGAAGCGAACGTATTCCAAATTTGTTTAAAAACCACGACCAGCTAACTGGACTGCACGCCAGACTGATCAATACTTCAACTGTCGGACGGCATCTCCCCCAAGTGCCGTGCCGATAAAGGTACCAACGGACCGCGTGCCTTTGTTTTACTCCTAATGGTCTTAACCCGGATTCACCCCCCAGAACCCGGGTTTTTTTTGCCTGCGATTCAGACTTTCACATGAGCCAGCGGAAACAGCCGCTTGAAGTTTTCGGTCGTCTGCTCGGCAAAACGCTCGTAATTCTCACCACGCAGCATCGCCAGGAACTCTGCCACTTCACGCACGTATTGCGGCAGGTTCGGCTTGCCGCGATAAGGGATCGGCGCCAGGTACGGCGAATCGGTTTCAACCAGCAGACGATCCGCCGGGACTTTGCTCGCGACATCACGCAGCGCATCGGCATTGCGGAAGGTCACGATGCCTGACAGGGAAATGTAATAACCCATGTCCAGGGCAGCCTTGGCCATGTCCCAGTCTTCAGTGAAGCAATGCAGCACCCCGGCCTGTGGCAACGCGGCTTCACGCAGCAGTTCGAGGGTGTCGGCGCGGGCGCCGCGGGTGTGGATGATCACCGGTTTGCCGGTGTGCTGCGCCGCTTGCAAGTGCAGGCGGAACGACGCCTGCTGCAGCTCGGCGGCTTCCGGCTCGTAGTGGTAATCCAGACCGGTTTCACCGATCGCCACCACTTTCGGGTGATTGAGTTCGTGCAGCAACCAGTCCAGCGCGGGGGCGGCTCCCGGTTGCACATCGAGAGGATGCACGCCGACCGAGCAATCGACATCGTCGTAACGATCGGCGAGGGCTTTGACGTCAGCGGCGTTGTCGGCGCTTACGCCGATGCACAGAAAATGCCCTACCCCACGCTCGCGGGCCGCATCGAGTGCGGCATCCAGCGAGCCGTCATGGGCGGTGAGGTCGAGGCGATCCAGGTGACAATGGGAATCTACGAGCATAAAAATACGGCTACTTACATCGTATGAGTGGGACGGTCGGACTTGAGGGCTCCGGCCAGATGGGTTTCGATGCGACTGCGCGCGGTGTTGTCGCCGTCGTTGAACTGCACGCCGACACCGGCTGCGCGATTGCCTTGTGCGCCTTTGGGCGTAATCCAGGTGACTTTGCCGGCAACCGGGATCTTTTCCGGTTCATCCATCAAGTTCAATAGCATGAACACCTCGTCGCCCAGCTTGTAGCTCTTGTTGGTCGGGATGAACAGGCCACCGTTTTTGATGAACGGCATGTAAGCGGCGTAAAGCACCGACTTGTCTTTGATGGTCAGGGACAAAATGCCGTTGCGCGGCCCCGGGCTGACGGGTTCATTCATGTTGACCTCCACTGCTGATGTTCAGAGTCTAGGCGCACACCATCGTTTTTGCGGGGATCACCGCTGGCCTGGCAGTCCTGCCCATTGCACCAACAGCGCTTCCAGCAACAGCGCCGGATTGAGATTGGCCTTGCTCAACACTTTCTGCCGCTGCGCGAGAATCCAGTCCTGAATATCGAGCACTTTGCCTTGGGCGCTTTTCTGCGCCAGGTACTGCACCACTTTGCGCATGTCGTTCAGACCGAGGCCGGCTTCGTCCTCAGTCAGTTGATAACGCAGGATCAGGCTCGACCAGTCACAGAACCAGTCAAACAGGCGCAGCATCGGAATGTTTTTCCATTCTTCGGCCAATTGCGTTGGCGATTGCTGCTGCTTGAGCAACTTCTTCACCCCTTCGACCACTTGCGCGCGCTGTTCGCGTACGCCCTGGGACTGAAGAGTGACCGCCATCAACGGCGAACCGGCGGCCAGCGTCAGCAGTTCGACACGCTCCGCTTCGGAACACTCCGGCAGGGCCTGAGCCAGCCATTGCAGGCTCATCGCCTCACCCGGCAGCGGGCAGGCCTGCTGCACACAACGACTCTTGACCGTCGGCAACAAACGGCTCGGCTGATGGCTGACCAGCAACAACACCGTATTGCCGGAAGGCTCTTCAAGGCTCTTGAGCAAGGCGTTTGCGGCGTTGATATTCATCGATTCCGTGGGTTCGATCAGCACCACCTTACGCCCGCCCAGTTGCGCGGTCTGCACCACGAAACTGACCAGATCGCGCACCTGATCGACCTTGATCGCCTTGTCGGCTTCTTCCGGTTCGAGAATGTAATTGTCCGGATGGCTGCCGGCCTTGAGCAGCAGGCAGGATTTGCATTCACCGCAAGCCTCCGGCGTCGGGTGCTTGCACAACAAACTGGCCATCAACCGCTCGGCCAGTGCGCGTTTGCCGATCCCGGCCGGCCCATGCAGCAGGTAAGCGTGAGCATGCTGGCTACGTCCGGCCAGTTGCTGCCAGAGGCTGTCCTGCCATGGATAGGCCTCAGCCACGGCTCAGCTCCAGCAAGTTCGGAATCAGGGTATCCAGCGATTGTTGAACCTTGACCAACGGCTGACCGGCATCGATGCGCACATAGCGCGCAGGATCGGCTTCAGCACGCTTGAGGAATGCACTGCGCACCGCCTCGAAAAATGCCCGGCCTTCCAGCTCGAAACGATCGAGGCGACCGCGAGCGCTGGCACGAGCCAGGCCGATTTCTACCGGCAGGTCGAAAATCAGCGTCAGATCCGGGCGCAGATCACCCTGCACGAAAGCCTCCAGCGTCGCGATACGCTCCAGCGACAAACCGCGACCGCCTCCCTGATAGGCATACGTCGAATCTTGTTTTCCGTTTGCTGTTAATGTAAACGTCAAAGGGATACAATCCTTTTTATGGAACGTAAACGCGCTCAAAAGCCCCGGAATAGAGAGCTTGAGCCAAAAATCAGGAGTCCACCGTGAGAACAATTATTGGCCTCGCAGCCCTAGCCAGATCAGGAAAAGACACCGTAGCGTCAATGCTTCTGAGCTACCCGGGGGTAGCCGCCTTCGCTTTAGCCGACCCTCTCAAGGTTGGTTGCCAAGCCCTTTTCGGCTTGACCGATGAGGAGGCTTGGCAAGACGACATGAAAGAGAAGGCGATTGAGCTATGGGGCCGCTCGCCAAGAGAGTTCTTTCAAACGGTTGGAACTGAATGGATGCGCAATCATAACCCAGACCACTGGCTGATGAGAGCAGACCGAGAAATCAACCCACCAGCGGGGGCGATGGACTCCTCCTTCCCGGCCGACCTTTCCTCCCCGGATGCCCCGTTCGCGTTGGCCGCCCAAGCCTTCTTCGACTTCACAGACGACCAAATCTGGAACCCCACCAGCTTAGCTATAAAGGATGAGTACTGGGGACTGGCCCCGAGTGAAGCCATTGAGCTTTTGAAACGCCACGCCTATGCCCTCTTCCCTGATTACGATCAGAGACGAGCCACTCGCCCAGTGACGCCGCTCAAGCACAAGGGTCAACTTCCGCAGGACGCCCGAACGATCATCATCAAAGACATCCGCTTTGAGAATGAGGCATCGTTCCTGCGTGCGCACCAAGGGTCAATCTGGCACATCACACGCCCTGATCTTCAAAAGGTGAATGCTCACTCTTCAGAGCACGGTATTGAGCAGGCTCCTGGCGATGTCCGACTGCTGAACAGCGGCACCTTGGATGATCTCAAAGCACTAGTAGAGAGCGCCTGGGAAGCACACAAAGCGCCCCTCGAAAACCAAGCAACCCCAGCAACCCCAACAGACAAAGGCGGTGCAAAATGACTGCCTTTGATGAAAGTATTACAGAGTCAACCCAGATCACCGAGATTGAAGCAAACAACGGGCTTCGCATCGAATGCCGGTACTTGATGAGTCCGAACTACATTCCGTCAGCCAATATTTGCAGGTCATTGCATTGGCTGTTCCTGCTTTACGCTCCCCATCGCACTCATTCGAATGGATACTTGCTCCGATCCGCTATTGAGCACTTTCTCGATCACATGGCGATGCACAACCTCGCCAACCCTGAGCCTTTGCATATCAAAAAATACACCGACATCAACTCGGAAGTATTCATTGGCTTTGAAAATTACCTACGCGACAACAATATTCCAGTGACGTGCGCCGAAAAACTCAAAACAGCGATGACTGTGGTTTCCAGGGAGACCGGGAAACTTCCACTCATTGCACTCCCGATCGTGGCGATGGATAGAAACAAAGGAACACCGCCACTGAATTCCGACGGGTTTGAATCTTTTGAGCTGGCCGTTACCACGCACATTATGGCGGTGATTAAAAAGCTCAAGTTTCGCGCAGAAGTAGAAAAGGCCGAGCCTTACAATGCTGCAACGGTCATGGAGGAGGTATATCCAACCCCAACCAAGGAATGGCTGTTCAAATGGCAGAAGAATGAATTCAAAAAGAAGAAAAGAGCTAAAAAAGCAACCTATCACAGCCGCTTCAGAAAATGCCTCGATCCGGAAATCAATGCGCTGACTGATGACCCCATGGGCATCAGCAAATTCATCGAAATCTACCATCGCGACAACCCCAACGCTGAAGCCCGCAAAGAAGAGCCAGAAGCGCAACAAGAGCAAGAAGAGGAAGAAGCCCCGGTAGAGGGAAAGGGGTTTGCTAATTGGAAGGTCGATTACGCGCGGATCGTAAAGACGTTCATCACCCATGGGTTCCCGTTCAAGTTCAGCTCAGATGAGCTGTACAGTAAATACCGTCAGGCAACAGTGACCACTGTCCCCGATGATTGCGACGATATCATCGCGATATTGTTGCATCGATTGACGTGGGCAAACCGAAGCTCTCAAGCAAAGCGACTCCTTAAATTCGACGACGTGCTAGGGCTTTACTACCCCACCATCACGGACATGACAGCAGTCCTGATGTTCATGATGTTCCAGGCTGGCTGGAACAAAGAAACCGCCTTGGCGCTCGACCAGGATAATTTCGAGCACATGCTGACGGGGACTATCGAGGAAGCCATCAAAGTTGTGTTCTCGGAAAAGCATCGTTCCCAGGGCGTTGGCAAACCCTTCTATGATCCCAAGCGTATCAACATGCCTACCCGCAATGATGATCCGCTCAGTTTCTACAACCTCATCCATCTGGCCATCGAGCTTTCGGGCCCACTCGCCGATTATCCGTACGACGTCATTCCTGCGCTTGCGTCGGAAGAGAAAATGAACCCGATGTTTCTTTGCATCCGGCCCTGGGGGGATTGGGCAACGGGCGGACGTCACACGTCGATCGCCCACCCCAAAACCTTCGTTGTGGGTGTTCAGCATTTCCTCAAACAATACGAGGTCATCGATAACGGTACCCGCCTCAATTCGGCTTCTGAATTGACCCGACGTTTAAGGCCTACTTGGCTTCTCTATAAGAAGAAGCACAATCCGATGGCTTTGCTCTCTATGACGATGGGGCACAAAGACCGAGAGACCACAGACATCTTCTACGACAGCTCAAGCGCCGCTCACTATGAGCGCTTGAAACGGTTGCGCTCGGAATTGGAGGAAGTGGTCAAACTGCTACGCACACGACAGTTCAGAGGGCTCTTGGGCAAACAGGCTCAGGCAGAGGCTTCAGCGAGCCTCAAAATCTTTCACATCCCAGGCAAGCCGCGAGCGCTTTGGGGATGTGCCAATCAAATGAAGCCCGACTGGGTCGGTTCGGAAATCATCGCCAGCACCGGTCGTAAATGTTTTGCCATTAAGGAATGCATTTTCTGCAGCCAGCTGCGCGTATTTGAAGACTCACTCCCCTTCATTATGGAACGCGCATCGCACCTGGAAGAGCTGCTGGGTGATGCCGAGGACTCAGGTTTCAGCTCACGGCTGAGTAAAGAGTTGGAGGTTCTGCAGTTCATCCTGGATGAGTGGGGAGATGAAGACGAGGTCGCGTCCGCTGCACGTTACCGCCGCCGCGAATCGCCGTTGTTGCCACGAGACCTGAGCATCCTGGAAATCATTTTCGAGAGCGAGGAATACAATGTCTAACAATCAAAACACCTCCGCTCTCGGGAGCAATGAAGCTTTCAGGAGCGACGTCGCTGTCGAGAACATCGAAGCTGATTTCGGGCGCATTGAAGCACCCGAAGACCAAGCCGATGGCGCCCTGCTGGATGAGTCCACTCTAGACCACGCCATTGATGACACCGTCGAGAATGAGGGTAACCAGGAAGAGGCTACAAAGGCGAAAGCCAAAGCGGATGACAAGGGCAATAACGACGACAGCGAAGACTCCGAAGACAGTGAGTCCGAGGCGGATAGCCTGCTGCAGGAGCTCGAAGCTGACTACTCAGAATCCGAGCTTGAGGAACTGGAAGCTTTGCAGGAGGAATTCAAATCTTCCGTAGCCACGCCTTCGGTGACCTTGGGAAGCAAATTGATAGTCACTGACGGTAAATTTCCTGTCGCCAAGGGCTCGAACTATCTAGACGACAAGTGGAGCTTGCCGCATGGCAAGCATAGCTTTCCGAACAATGTGTATTTTGATCGCAAGCTGCTCGGATCGAATGTTCTCAAGCGCGCGATCATCTACCACGTGATCCCGGAATTTTCGCCCTTCAGCTACATCCGCTCGTACTCGACGACCAAGACATGGGGCAACGAATACAAGATCCTTGAACAGTACATTTTTTCGGATAACAGACTGACTGCCGAGCCTCATCATATTCGAATGATCTCTGTGCCTTTGATCCTCCGGGCGTTTGAGGCCGCGAAAGAAAATGAGGCTAAGCACCATTATTTTACGCTGTTCAAGCTGATCAGGCTCTGGATCAACCTCTCTGAGCACCAACTGATCCCTGAAGAGCTTCGGTTGGACATCGCCCTTGATCAAATCGACATCCCGGAGCGCCGTCAGGAGGTAGTAAAATCGCGCTTCCAAGGCACCATCGATAGCTGGATCTCCTATTCCGAAGAGGAGCTTGAGATCCTGATCGAATACTCAATGTTCTGGGTTGAGGGGGTCATTCCAGAACTCAAGAAGCTCAAGGACTACCTGGTAGAAAGCAAATTCATTCATCTCGCGGACAAGCTCGTTACTCGTCGTGAGCGATTTTTAGAGCTAGAAAAGCTCATGACCATCACAGTTAAAGAAAAGACCGTGATGCGCCCCAGCATTCGCAAATTTGCCAAGGAAGGAGTGGATCACTACTCGTACACCTGGATCGAAGGTTACGCCGAAGTGCTCGATGGCATTCGTAACGCGATTTTCATTCTGCTCGCCTTGGTGACGGGTGCCAGGAAATCAGAGCTCGCGGTCATGAGCTTTGCGGATTTTGAAATTGACGGCAATGGTGATTACTGGCTCAAAATTACCCGCTGGAAGACGGCTGCCAGCCCAACGCACGGTGAGGATGACAAGCTGCCAATCCCCAAATTTATCGGCGACTTGGTCATGCAATACCAGGACTTGCGCAGCATCGAGCCGTTTGTGAAACAAGGCTTTTTGTTCCAGGCGCAGAAATCCAACAAGACGGTGAAAAAAGCGACCCCTGCGCTGATCAACTACATCATCATTCAGCTGAAAAACGAACTGCCCATTGATCGATTGCACTGCCATCGCTTTCGCAAAACAATCGCGGAAATTTTGATCAACCGGGATGAGCGGAACATCGACATTATCCGTGCGTTGTTTGGGCACAAGAGTTACGCAATGACCATGCGTTACATCGCCCGAAATCCTCTGCTGGTTCGCAGTGTTGCAATCGCCATTGAGCAAAACTACACCCGGGAATTTCATGAAATCGTCGCCGGAATCCGGTTCGGCGCTCATTCGGGTGACGCGGCCAAACGGATCTATCAGCAAATCCTGAAGCGTCCGGACGAATTCAGCGGCAAGCAACTCAAGGTGTCACTGATGGCGTACATCAGCCATCTGCTGTCCGCCGGCGAACCCATTTTCATCCGTCGAATCGCAGTGGGCACCTACTGCTTGACTGGTGAGCATTTCACCCGCGAGAACCTTCCCCCCTGTTTGCATGGCAAGCACGTGGAAGGCGAGCTGATCATGCCTGATCCCTCCAATTGCCAGACGGAATGCAAGAAAATCGTGATCTTGGCCTCGGCCAAGCAAGCGCTGTTCGACAACATCACGTTCTATACAGCCGTCCTGGAAAACGCCATCGGTAAGTTGACGGCTACGGCGGAACGCGAACTGCACCGCAGGATTCAGGCGACCCAATTCCACCTGGATAACCTGAACGCTACTGGCCACTCTAGCCCTCAGCTGCTGGAGGTACGAAATGTCTAAGAGGCTGGCCACACACGCTGACGAACTACCCGACACGCTTGAACAAGGCAGCGGTGCCCAGCGCCGCAAGCACTTGATCGAGATCATTGTGGAACATTACCTTTCCGGAACTCGCTCCAAGCTCAAGCTCAAAGACGTGGCTGATCGAGCGGGTATCAGCCGCCAGGCACTTGACCGGTACTACGGTGATCTCAAGCCTTATATTGCCGGTGAACGTGACGTCGTCGATCTGGTCAACGGCAATGAGCGCAGGTCGCAGGTTCAGACCCAGGCAGCCATCAATGAGGTGGAGGCCAAGTTCACCGAGCAAATAGAACAGCTAAAGGTAAAACACGAGCAGGAGCTTAAACAGGCTTTGGACAGCCACATCACCTCGCTCATGAAAGGCGACATTGTGCTGTTGGAAAGTAACAAGATACGTGTGTCGCTTGAGAGACAAACACTTCACAACGCCGATCTGCTGAACCAAATTCACATGTTGGAACTCAAGCTAGCTTTGGGGGCGGACGCCAGTTCGTCAATTGCAAAAGATACCGAGGCGGCGAAGAACAATAAGGTTGTTTTCGACTTAGACATCGAGGCACTTTGCTACGACTATCAGCGAGGAAAAAGCTTTGAGGCGTTCGAAGATCAAAAAAATATCGAGCTTCGGAAAATTCGCGATAAGTTGAGTAAATACGCAAGCACTCCAAATGTGCGTGTGATCCTCTTCGCTGACCGGTACATTTCACGGTTCAAGACATTTGCTGATCAGTATGTGGGACTTCCTAAGGAGGTCAGCCTGATCATAAGACTGCCTCTATTTAGCCGCAGTGAAATCATCTCATTTACCAAGCATATTCCAGCATCGTGCAAGACGAGTATCCATGTGCCGTATTTCTCGGGTTCCGAGAGTGAAAAGAAGCTACAGAGGCTAGGCATCTATAAACAATTCCCACTTCCGGCGGAGGAAATCAAAGGAGCGGATAATGCCGACCAACCCAGCATCACTTGGGGTTTCGACGAAGTCAGTATTTTCAAGGTCAAGCCTGGCAGCCCTCCCCTAACAGCACGATGAACACTGGAGAGTTTTAAATGCTGACGATTAAATCCAAAGAGGTCACTTACAGTGATGAGATGTCGCTGACTGTCTCACACTGCATACTCATAGCAGAGCAAAATGAACAAAAAATTCTGCTCTCCCATCCCAATTTGTTTTTGTACAAGATTACGCGCGCCTCGATTAAAACGTCGATACGTTATGCCAACATTATTTCCATGTTTTATCGCTTCCTGTCCACACAGGAAAAAATGGTAGGAAAAGAATTGGGCGTGTATCACATGTTGGCGGACAACAAAGACATCATGCTTTGGCAAGTCCAGCGCCAAATTGATCGGGTTGAAAAGCAGTCGTTACGCCCCTCATCAGAGACCATTTATGAGGACGCCAAGGTTTTATTGGTCTATTTTAAATGGCTCAACGACCACGGGTACCTGACCAACGTTCAAGTAACCCTAAAGTCCTGGCGGGCAAATTTTCGTAGCAGACGCATGCTTAACTATGTGCAACTAATGGCTAGAAAAAAAATTGACGCCAGCAATATTCGCGTGCTCGACAAAAGAAGTCGCCAACGAAAATCCAACTTCCTGATCACCGATCCTGAGATCAAACTACTACTTGAGCACTACTCTGACCCCGTCTATTCGGCAATGTTCAATTTGGCGCTTGGCACTGCGATGCGCCCGATGGATCTGGTCAAATTTCCTTACATCGGTAATGACGACAATACACATATTCTTCCCTATTCAGAAATGGATACGAAACGTGTGACCACGTCCTACACCGTCTATAAAAGCAAGGGAAACAAAGACCGTACCATCAACATTCACATGGACGATCTGAAAGCACTTGAAGAAAACTACATCATTCCTTATTACGTGACACGAAAAAGCCTATATAAAGAACGCTACGGAAAACCGTGCCCACCTAGTATTCTTTTTTTGAACAAGAAAGGAGAGCCCGTTGATGAGGACATGATTGCATCCCGTACAAATTATGCAAAAAGCAAAATCAATAAAACTCATCCTGACTTCCGGATGCACCTGACATTTTATCAGAGCCGTCACTGGTGGCCTACGCAACATATTATTGCAACCTTTGGTGATCGGCTACTGACTGACCCGCTGGAAGCTTTATATCTTGCGACTGCGCAAGTCCTTAAAAACCAGATGGGTCACGACGACGTCCAAACAACCTACAAACACTACGTCGATATGGCCCGCATCATCATGATGCTCCACAAAGGGCGCACATTTGACCTCATTACTTCGTGCGCAAAAACAGTAAGTAACTTCATGCACGGCCTCGATCTGCCCGGAGATGTGCTCGGCAATGAGGCAATAGGATCAGTCGAGGATGAGGAAGATTTGATGGTGGGATAGGGATGTAGCAGTCCACTCGTATGACGGCTCAGGGATGTCATGAAGGTCTGAGATTGGAGAGCGATTAGCCCTCAACGCAGAGCTCGACAAACCCTTAGTCATGAGGAGGCACCACGGTCAGGGTTACGCTAGCGTGCTGCATTGAGACCAGCTTTCGCCGTCAAAATACCGTGAATAGCTGGTGAGGTTTGATAGGTAGACTCTGGTTTAGCGTTCGCTTAATCTCGGCGATGCCTTACTCGGCTCAATAAGGAGTAATCAATGGCTGTTTTTATGGTGACATGGAACCTCAACAAGGAGCGCGGCAACTACGCCCATGCTCGGCAAGTCTTCATCCAACACTTGGATCGCTATCCAAATGTCAGCGACCCAGGACTGGAATCTGTCAGATGGCTTAGCAGCACCGCTACGGCAAACCAAATTTCTGACGACCTTCGACTGAGGCTCGACGTCAATGACCGCATTTTTGTCACCAAGCTCAACAATGGAGATCACCAAGGGTGGCTCAGCAAGAACGTTTGGGAATGGATCAACGCACGGCTTTAAAGTTGACCGTTCCCCTTTGCGCTTTCGGGCGCTAGCTTGCGGTCTTAAAGGACGCTCGAATTTCAGGTCGATCCTTGCTAACGAAGAAACCAATGAGCTGCTGGTGCTCACGCAACGCCTTTGCTCCGTTTAGCGTAGAATTCCTTGACCCCCTCCCACGTCATTTTCATAGCAGTGTTCCGCGCTGATGTCTCATCAAGAAGATACACCTCCACGTCAGGATCCGTGATTGGTGAGAGAAACTTGCCGATTCCCAAAACCCGACCAGTCCCAACCGTACCGTCCTGGTTAAAAATAAGTGCCGGGCGATGATCTCCCGCTTCGAACAACGCCCTCACCCCATACTTCAGCCACTCCCAATCGACATTCATGGGGAACCCTGGTCTAACGGTGTGAAGCACAACTGGAACGATTGAATCGATTCCTTTTACGAGTGTGCCGGGAAACGCTCTGAGAAGCTCAATAGCTGGAATCTCATCAAGCACTGCGTCCAACCGCACGTCGTCGACGTCGCCCTGCCCGTCCAGACAAGAAGCTAAATGCGGGGACAGGTACTCTTCGAAATCGCGATACCCAGCAGACTGTAAAAGCTGACCTTGACTGCCCTTCATCCTAGAAATCGCCCCTTTCAGGATGCGCCGGATTAACAAGGCCGCTTCGTGAGGTCGATCAGGAGGAAAGCAATCAATGCTTCCTTCCTCGGATAACCTGAAAAGCATTGCTTCCCGGAACCCCAGATCAAAACACGCCTGGTGGAACGGATGCCGATCACTGATCAGATCAGTCCGCACCCAATTCGCAAGATCCTCTGTCGCTTGAAGTCTTTTCGACGGGTCATTGGACAGCATGGGTATTGGAGTGACGATCTCTTCGGTCACGTTATACATCTGCTGCATTTCGATCGCATAACGCAGCGCCTCCAACCGCGCCCACTCAACCATGGGCTCAATTCTCGCCGCGTGCTCTTTGTCGGGAGCTGCATTGAAGGCGGCCAGGGCGAGGTCACCCAGCACCCGGCCTACGAGGAAGGCATTACTGCATTTGATTATCCCACCTGGGAACGGCACACCTGTCGACAGGTTCTCTACCAGTGGCATCGCCACGACAGGATCTGTCCAGTCGAGTTGGTCTCGGCTCATATAGGGCATGTACCAGTTACGTACGGCCGGGTTACAGACGAACTCACGCGCGTGTTGTCCGAGACTACCCCAAAAGTCGAACCTGGTAGGAACCCCTCTCAGTCGGTATTGCCTAGTCTTTATTTGCCAACAAAACTCGCCGTCAAACTCTGGCTCAAACTGCTCCTTCAGAATCGGGTAGGCGGCTTTGGCAAGGTCGTAAATTGCGGCAGGCGCCTGACCCGCCATGTCGTCTCTGCGACTGTCTAGAAACAAAGAGGCCTCAGAGTCACGCTGGGGTAAACCGTGCTCCTTGCACCAGGCGTACATTGAGTAGGCATCGATGGCGCACAGCGTGATGCACCATCGTCCTCTCCCGTAACCATTGACGTCCCGCCACAGCATCATGAAACCGTGTGATCCTGCCCTGTCGCCTGCACGAGCAATGATGTCCATTGCGGTGATCACTAAACGTGGCGGCAGTCGTTCGTCAGTGTCGTTCCCCTCTGCCTGTCCACCATCATTTTCATCGCCCTCGTAGTCATCGATCGCATCCGCTGTTTTCTCGACCAGGTACAGATCGATCGAGGGCAATGCCTCCGGTGGCAGCCTCACGCTACCGGTGAGATGCCAAGCTTCGGGCAGATGGGCCTGCAGCGCGAATGAGGACTCAGTGGGCACCAACTTGAGCGCCAAGCATTGTTTACCCGACCATGCATTCATGCTACCGACTGCGTGTGTCAGGAGCGTCGACCAGTCTGCAGCCACCACGACAAAGCAAATATCGAAATTGCCTAGGAATGGAAGCAGGTTCCGCAGTTCCTGTTCATAACCTGCAAGTTCGGTAACGGTCTGACGCTCAGTCTCGCTCGCTCGTTTAACCTCAAAAACCACTAAGGTCTTCGACTCGGGATTGAAACAGAGAATGTCGGGACGCAACACTTCGCCGGTACTGAGCGAGATGCTCGTGTTGATCGAGATGATCTCCAGCAATCCAAGGCGGCCCAGCACGTGCCCAGCAGCCTCCGCCGAGGCACGTCGAGAGATGTAATCGATGCCGAAGGATGGAATGAAAAAATCCTGCCCGATCATATCCGTGATGGAGGTGATGATTTCCCGGCCCTGAATTTTTTCGAGCAATGTGTCGTTTTCGATATGCCTTAGCAGCCAGGTCACTACCTCAGATTCAAGTGGCAATTTTGGCTTGGGCATGATTTCTCCTTGAGTTTCCGAGCAACTGAGGTGGGGTACCTACAAGTACAGAGGCGGCGTGATTGTATTGTCTCCTCCAGCCGCCTCACCGACGGAATCAACCTATCAATGCTCTCGGGTGTTCGTACACCCAGGGGTACAGATAGATTCAGGAATAAGGTCTTCCAACTCATGGGTAGGCGTCGAACAAAGCTAGATGGCCCCAAGGGCATTAGATAATCTGAGGCGACCTCACATCAACGAAAAAGCCCCGTGAGATATTTACCTCACGGGCTTGATCATCTCTGCGCTTCGGCATCCGAGTTGAAATAGTCTCTATGCAAATTTTCCCTTCGATTGAAACGATCATCAATAACTGGGTATTTAATCGCCTCAAACTCATCTGAGGTAAAACCAATTTCAGCGAGCAAATAAAGATCCAACAGAAGCTCCACCTTAAAAGTCAAGAAAAACAGTCCTTGCTCATCGGAATTATGCTTCAAATCTTCATTATAGTGAGTAAAGTAATTTCGAGTATCGCGTATCAAAAGGTGAAGATTGCCTATCTGCTCAACCCCGCCAACCTGACTAAGAATCGCATGATAGCCCTCACCTTCGATTATATCTTTTGCACGCTCAACAAACGTCAATTTTTCATTGTGAAATTTTCTGTTAAAGCATTCCAAGGCTTGGGTAGCCATTAAGAATCTAACTGTACTCTCCAGCTTAATGAGTCTAGCAAGGAAATATAGTTTGAAGATGGCAGGCGCTTTATCATAAAGCCCCATCCAGCGCGTAAACTTACCCTGCAAATCAGAGACCTTATAGTTGAAAAGATTATTATTACTCTCTTTATCCCCGGGGTAGAATGCCGGCTTGTAATGCAGTTCGTACTCGAAACCTTCGGCATCACGAAAGGTTATACCTCCGTGTGGCAACGCTGATCGACAGGCGAATGAAAGAAAGGTGACTAAATAATGAACGGCGTCTTGAAAATACTTCAATCCCTGCGGGTGTCCTGCTTTGAACACTGCCACTGTTACTCGCTTGCCAGTGGCCATATCGCGCTGGGAGCTTAACCCAATATTTGTCGTTTCATCATACTTCAACTCAAAGGCTGGCCGTAAGTGCGGAGGGATGTACTTCTGACTGGCGTAATAGCTATTTTCGTAAAACCACGAGTCACAGTCCAACCTGACACTAAAGGTGTCGATGGTGATCGAATCAATACTTTTAATATGGCGATCCCCAACAACCATCAAACGGGGAAACAGCTCGGACTTCCTTGACCCTCCGATTGAAACGCTTACTTTTGTTTTGTAACTCACGCCCAGAAGAGAATAACGACGCCCCTGCTCATCGTCACCAAGGAGGTAATCTTCCCAGATATTATCCCCCTCACTGAAGATATCGTCTGCCTTCAATGAACAGCCACCATCTTCATAGATGTGCAGTTGCGCATCAATTGGGGAGCCTTCGTTGTATTTCCCAAAAAAACTACCGATTACCACTTGCTCCACAACGAGTATCCTTTCTGGTGTAAGTATTTAGGTCGACTCAGGTTTTATCCCGTTCGAACTGTCTATTGGACAGACTTTCTCAAACCCTTGCAATCTTCAGTTTACAACACCAAAAATCCGGCCAAGCCCCAAACTTTGGTGTCCCTCTGAGGCACTATAGAAATCGTACGGCCTGCTTTGATCACTTTCGGAGCTTTCACTCGTCCTTTCTAACGAGGGCGCACTTACCAAAACGACTGCGGAGGTGCGCATTGTCTGGATTGCCTGGATGCTCGGTAGCTCGACGAGCTAGTGAATTGATTTCCTCCTCAGCAGTGGCCTCCAGATTTGGAGACGCGCTTAAGCCAAGGCTTGGGAGGAAAGACTCAGTAAATGCTCCATAGATCTCTGAAAACTCGTCATCTCTAAATCTGTTCGCATGGGAGCCTCCTTAGCTGTCCTTGCTCGCCAGCCTGACAGGCTAACTCTGGGTTCTCGATCGTTGTATCAGATAGGCAAGACAAAATGGAATCAGCATATCCCGTAGCTTTTTGGCGTCGGTCAGCGCGGCCCCACATGGAAAGGCTTTGAGCCATAGCCAGACAAGATCAATTCGGCTCACCATCTGCCCCAGCCTTTCTTCGCCACCTGACTGCAGCCTGTGCAGGAAATCATCTGCCTCTACCTACCTATCCACTGCCACCGCTGTAACACCCGTAATAGAAACTCAAGACGGTCTTTCTGGATACTTGCGCTTATCGAATCGGCTTGATAGATTCTGCGTGCGCTGGGTAGGCGCACTTCACCCGTCAGTGTTAGCTGGAAACGGCACTACCCGCAGGAACTCAAAGCTTAAGGCCATGATTTTTCCAGGCCCCAAAGCGACGTAGGCGGGTGACGTTGCGGTAAGGGGCGGAGAAAAACATGAGCACCACCCCTGTTGTCCCCCCTTCTACACTCCGTGGTATCAAGCGCAAGGCAAAGTCCGTTGCTCGCTTGCGTCAAATCTCCCACTCCGAAGCGCTCGACATTGCCGCCCTGGAATCCGGTTACGAAAATTTTCGCCACGCCCAACGAGCGCTCAAGCGCGCTCAGGACAACGCGACTCCCCCATCACCGCCATCGTCTCCATCCATTGCGGCTGTGCAGGAGATGGTTGCACCCAATTCTTATGAACAAGGAATGCGCATGGGCATCAAAATGAGCTCCGCCTGGGATCAGAACAAGAAAGAGTGGGAAGCCGAGACATACCAAAAAGGCTTGGGCGCCGAACCTCTGCAATGTACACATTGCGGCACACACGTCACCCATAATCCCCCGCACACCAGAGAGATGCATGACAAGTCGGTATTCGTGCAGGGATATTTCCGGTTGCTGCCCAAAGGCGCCCACGCCGCGAACTGCCCTTTCGGTGTAGATGAAGAGATCAACAAGATTGCGAAGACATCTGAGGGGTTGATCGAGAGCATCCAGCAGGACAAATACCGGATGCGACTGGTGATGATTAAAGAGGCCCTTGAGGGAACAAGCGCGCCGAAGAATCCGGACGGAGGGGACAGAGCAAAGACGGGCAGGACTTATACCTCTAATCCTGGGCTGCTACCCGCTTATATCAACTCGGCCAATCGAGCCTTGAAACTCAGAACGCTCTGCGCAAGTAACCAGGACATCGAGCAGCATCTGGAACTGGTCTTTGAAGGCAATGTGAAGGTAGCCTGGAATCAGTTCTACTTCGAATCGGAAGAGCACATGTCAGGCTTTCATGCCGTTTCGCAGAACACCGTGCAGCACCCCATTGCCATCCATGGCCAGGTCAGTAGCGTTCGTTGTGGACTCAAAGGCGACACCAGCAAAAACGTGATAAACCTGCAGATGAGCAAATTCCGGCCGGATCCTGAAGATCCTGAAAATGGCGTCGGCGTGGAGGTGAGTATCTGGTCGCCCCAATCCGCGTGGTTTAAGGGCATCCAGGATGGAGACGAGATCGTGGTGCTAGGCATGTGGAAATCAAGCACCACTCCTCCGGCGGCGGCGCAGCGAGAAGGTCGCTACAAGACATTCACCAAGCGTCGTTTGAGTTTGAACATGGTACTCAAAGCACAGATCACCAAGGTTCAATGATTGCTAGCGAGCAATCACCTGCACACCACTAGTTAAGCCCTTGTGTTGGACTTCTGATCATATCCCTAGCTGGAGATCGATTGCTTTGTGTAGGTCACTCCTGCACTGCCCATCAAGGCAGCGCAGGAGTGAGTGCCTACCTCGTCACAGGTACAAGGCATTCACTACCACTACGACGCAGCATGCCTTTCGTGTCATTGCTTGAAGCGACTTTTGATCCATTCCCACAGGCCGGAGGTCGGTGTCGGTGTCGGTGTCGGTGTCGGTGTCGAAGGTTGCGAGGATAAAGATGTTGTTGCCTTTGATTCAGACTGAGATTGCGCTCCATAAAATCGCTCTTTGGCAGAGCTAGAAAGCGCCCTTCCCCTTTCAATCTGCTCAGTGGACATATCCCCGGCCCACCGAACATTGCCTCCACGAATGAAATAGTGGGCCCTGCATGGGAAACTCCAGTTGCCAATGGACGGACTCAGGGTCACTGCCCCATTGAAGCTGAGTACCCAGTCCGTCGGGGACAACGGTGTAACCACTTCCTTGCGGCACCCGCACGCACACAGATGCACCACGGTACGATAAGACATCGAAATGTAGAGGACACCGTCATCGAGCTTGTCGGGAATGTACTCGACGAACTCGCTGCGAAAACGCTCAGTGCTCATGACTGAGGCTCGGAGTTTGTGATCTTGTTGGTGGCCGTATTAAAGGATGCATTCAATCCCCCGCCGTCCTCATGGTAAAAGCCACACAGCTGCTTGAACTTTATGACCGCAAGCATCGCGTTTAGCGCGTTCAGCTCTACGACCTGAACGTTCGAAACATAAAGGTTCTCCTTCTGAGCATCGCCCATCGGTATCCGAGAAAATACGTGCTCACGTGAGGCCGGTGTACTGGTAGTGACACGCAATGAGCCCCACAAGGATCCTTCATCAGTCGCCTGAACATCCATACCGGTATCAATCAGACGAGCATTTGAGTCCCCCAGGCGATCATAGATCAAGCGTCTAACAAGCCCTTTGTCCACGCAGACAAATATGTAATCGAACCCCCTCAGATCATCGACATTGGACTCAGTCACTTTCTGGTTGTGCGCGACGATTCCCTTATGCATGACCGAATAGCTTTCTTGGTAAAAGTCGACCTTACTCAAATGCCGATCGAGTTTTGCACGACTTGTTGCACCGGGAGAGCGGTACGCATTGTGCTGCTGATACTCATCGTCATCGTACAGATGGATCTCCCGCACTGAAGTTTTCGCGATGCTATCCAGTACAAAAGAGCCTGTGCCTCCTAGGCCGATAATGGCTATCCGAAGTAGGCTGAGCTTCGCGGCCAACGCGCCAATACCCGCACGCGCCGAGGCGGTATCTTCGTAGACAAATACGGAATCCGGATCGACGGAATCGACTGTCTTGAACGTGCAGGGGGTCTCCCCACTCCCCTTGCTGCGCACCTCATACCAGATCACTCGGAGGTAGCTCCAAACCTTCTCATAAAAATTCTCAAACCCAGCCGGGTCTCGCGGTTTGTTCGAGAACGAATAGTTTGCAACGATTCCGTCCGCCAAAGGCATGTGCCCTGCCGAGTGCTCAATCGCGGTAATCGGCCCACCATTTAGTTTGTGTGGAAAACCGCCAATAAAATGCATCAGATGATCAGACGGCTTAGCCGTTTGATCTGGGCTCGCAAGCGTCAAGGGGCAGCAGAGCGTCCCACGCTCCACCGCACCTTGTGCATTCAAGTAGGGGACTGAGTGCACCATGAGAAAGCCCGATCTCACTTCCACCTCCAGCCCTTCATTACGAAGGCGGAGCAGATCAGGACTACGACTTATCACTGACTGCGACATAAAAGGTCATCCCCTCTTTGACTTTGACATGCTGTCCTTCAACCAAAGAGCCTTCTGGGTTTGCCTTCGGGCCACGATCGTAGTCAATGGTGTAAACCGTGCCAGGTGTAGGTTGCGAGCCAGGAAAAGCCAGCTCAACCACGTCCCAATAGGACAACCGACGACGGTGGACAACCTTTGGCCTGGCGTTCACGACAACGGTGACGCTAAAACGCTTAGTGAGAAAGCGCTCCACCTCAGGCTTGTCGATATCAGCAAACTCCTTGTTAGCGATCAATTCATCTTTGCCACCCACCACGATTTCCCAAACATCAAAATCGTTCAAGTCGACACCAGCCAAAGCCTTCAATGCAGCCCCAGAAATGTAACGGGCTCCCCAATCAAATGCCCGGTCATCCAGGTTGATGCGATAGGTTCTATCACTGTGAAAAACAAGAAACCGCTCAGCCCCCGAGCTTCTGAGATCCGTTGTCTCCTCGGGACTAATTTCTTCGAGACGGCCATCGGCAAGGACTTGAAACAGGAGGTGTTCGACAGGTTGATGAACGCCCGCCGCAGACAAAATCTGTGCACCCGTCACCACGGGGTCAGCGATGACAACAGGAGTGAATTGGAAATTTTCGTTTCCTATCAAAATACCGTAGGGGCCATGTTCCGCCGGGCGCTCCCCCCGCTCGATTACAGCTGCCAGATCCACAACTTCGTCACCAAAATGCGAAACCATGTCCTGCTCCTCGCCCCCCTTAAAGGGCTGATTGACCGTGTAATGCTACGATAGTCAAGCATGCTTGATAAATCAAGCACTCTTCTAAAAATTGTTGTCATGCGGGCCTCACAGGCTAAACTGGCCTCATAATCAAGCAAGCTCCCGGCTGGAGAATTGCGCGACATAGAGAGCCAGAGGACATCGTGAAACCCACACTTGCACAGTATTTGGCTTCGATCCGCCAGGATAGAAAGCTGTCACTTAGGCGAGTTGAGGAGCTCAGTGGAAAGGAAGTGTCGAACGCTTACCTCAGTCAGTTGGAGACCGGAAAGGTCAACCAACCGAGCCCGGGCGTCCTTCATACACTCGCTCAAATTTACGAGATTGAGTACGTAAGGTTGATGGAGCTGGCCGGATACCTCCCTGAATCGCGCGACTCAGCAGATAGGCATGGACGAATTGCTACTTTTGCTGAGCATCACCTTACTCAGGAAGAAGAAGGCGCATTGCTTGAGTATCTTCAGTTCATGAGAGGTCGAAAACGCTAATGGCCAAACCCGACGACAGTAGCCTTGAACATCACGAACTGCTTGCCGTCGAAGCCAAAGCAATTGCTCTTCTTCACAAAGCCGATGCATGGGACAGATTTCCCACCCCAGTCGACGACATACTCGAAGCTGCCAAGCTGCGAGTTGCCCCCTCAGGAATGCGCGACGCTGCCAATTTTTTAGCCTTTGTGGCTCAAAAAACAGCGGCAGCGGGGAAGCTGCTCAAGTCGGCATTATCAAAAGTCCTGGGGTTGTACGATGCCAATGAGCACATCATTCATATTGATGAAAGCGTCGTCGCATCCAAGCAAACCTTTCTGAAGCTTCACGAGACCGGTCATCATGAGATACCAGCGCACCGTGAAACCTTCAAAATATTTCAAGATTGCGAGCTGACGCTCGCCCCAACCATTGCCGACCTTTTTGAACGCGAAGCAAACAACTTTGCTCGCTACGCGCTGTTCCAGGGTGACACCTATAAGCTCAAAGCTGCCGATATGGCCTGCGTTATCAAGACCCCCATGGCGCTGGCAAAACATTTTGGCGCATCGATTTACGCCTCTTCGCGCGAATACGTTAGATCACATCATCGCGCCTGTGTGCTGTACGCGTTAGAGCAGCCAGTACAGCTTCCTGCTGGAGGAAATACTACCCCCGTTCGACGGATCGAAGTCTCTCAAACCTTCAAACAGCAATTCGGCATGCCTAATGATCAGTTCATCGACTTCGCTCACCGACTTGGGGCACTCGTTCCACCTCCAGGTCGTCGAATGACATCGCCGTCAATTGTGTTGCTGCGAGACTTGAATGGCGTGGAGCACGAATGCATCGGCGAGGCATTCAACAGCACCTTCAACATTTTTTTACTCATATTCCCGATCAAGGCGCTGACAGCAACGTCCATTGTTATGCCGCCTTGGCACGTATAAAACCAAGTGCATACCGGTCAACCTCGCGAGAGCCGCAAATGAATTATGTTCAGCAGCTTCAGCTTCAAGCCGAAGGCGTTTTTGGTAGCAAAGAAAAGGCACAGACCTGGCTAACCAAGGCGAAATCCGCCTTAGAAAGAAAAGGCACAGACCTGGCTAACCAAGGCGAAATCCGCCTTAGGTGGCAGCTCTCCGTTGCAGGCAGCTCGCACTGAAACAGGATACATACTGATTAAGGCTGAACTTGAGCGCATCGATCATGGGCACGCCAGCTAATCACGAAAACTGTCCTCATGCCCCCGTCTGCGTCAACTAAGTCGCAGCGCACCCGACCGCACATGCAGTGCCCTGCGGGCTAAACTCACCATTCAATCAAGGAGTCGCAGCGACCATCGGTTGCCTCTGGCCTTTCTTTACGTCACGCTGAGACAATAGCTACAACTGCATATCGCCAAGGAAGCCTCCCATGCCTCAAATGAAACGAAGCGACCTTCACTATGACTACAAATGGACGGTTACTGAGCACGACTCACCCAAGCTCATCAGCGGAGACGCTCATCACCTGAGCCGAAACGAAGGCTACGAAATGCTTCATTACCTGAACAACCTCAGAGGCAAAGACGGTGCTGACCTTCCTTTGCGAAGCAGGCAAATCGTGGAGTGGATGCTGAAGGAGCATTTCCGGTCAACGGCGCCCGGCCAGCGCACTGTCACTGAATGGGTAACGCAGAATTGGATAGCCTTGGTGAAACAATACCCGTGGTAGGAGATTGAACGCATGGGTATAAAAAGGGGGCGCGCTTGACACAAAACTTCCTAGCGCCCGAAAGTCAGGTGACCGACGTATCGCGCCAGGACAGATGTTTTTGATGCATTTACATCTTTCTGTAAAAGCCATGACTCAAAACGACGACACCCTTGGAAGCAGGCTCCCAAGGGTGTCGTATTGATGCTTTCAGCAAACGCGTCTACAGGATCAGGCTGTATGTCACCATCAATAGAAATTTACCCGGAGCGCTAGTTGCTCCACAGGCTCATCTTTCAATAGTTTCCGAGCGCGATCACTCATTTGACGCGATATTTCGTCACCCGAGCGATCCAGCTTGCGCAACTCTTTGAGTGCACTAGCCTTCAGTACCATTTTTATCGCTCCGCTGCGGCTCATCGGAATCCTCCTCGGGGTAAGCAATACCAGCATCTACTGTATACATTAACAGTAGCATCCTTCCAAGATGATAGCAAATTGGATTCATGAGATGGATAAACAGTAAGCGTCCGAACTACACCGCCTTGCAACTCAAACCTTAATCCGTTTAAGCCACTGATTCACGCGCTCGCACTCAAATGCCGCCGGATCAAAAACATCGCCATGCCATTCAACCATGTCGTCATGCTCTGGATGATTGGGGTTGCCCATGGCCTCCAGAAAGTCCTCATAACCAGGCCCGCCACCCACGTCTTCCGGTGGGCAAGCATTGGCGCCATCGATGCAGTACGGCACCTGAGGACACGCAACCGCCGGTAACGTCTTTTCGACCTTGATACTGTGATGCCAACTGTCACCAAAGTCGTAGAGATAATTAAATGTCCGCTTTCCGCTCAGCGCCTTGATCAGCGTTTTACGGGCTTCAGGGTTTACCGTCGGCCCCCAACCATCAGGGTCGGGCATGCCGTAATTCTCACCGGCAATTTCAAACTCATGCAGATGGCTATCACTCCAGCCCATCACGACCTGGATGACATGGTGCAGTTTGCCCAAGGTGATGTTTTCAGGCACCGCGAACCGACGCCAGATCGTCGGAGTGATCCACTTCAGCTCAATGTGCAGCAGCAACAGGTCGGGGGCGGGTTTGGGTAAACGGACAGTTTTAACCATGGATCAGGCAGCCTCGCAGAATTCAGTCAGTGTGAGAGAAACGTTCCAGGGCAGCAGTTCGTCGACCCGATTGATTGGGTAGTCGGCGATGCGCTCCAGCACGTGTGTCAAATAGGCTTGCGGGTTCAGGTCGTTGAGCTTGGCCGAACCCACCAGGCTGTAAATCGCAGCCGCTCGTTCTCCGCCGGCATCGGAACCGGCAAACAGGTAGTTTTTGCGGCCCAGCGCGACGGCGCGCAGCGCCCGTTCGGCGGCGTTGTTGTCGATTTCGATTCGGCCGTCATCGCAGTAGCGCGTTAAAGCCTGCCACCGGTTGAGGGCATAGAGGATTGCACCGCCCAATGTCGATTTTTTCGACAGTTGAGCCAGCGTCTGGTTAAGCCACGCGTGCAGGTGCTCCAGCAGTGGACTCGCCCGACTTTGCCGAACCGTTTTTCTATGATCTGGCGGTTGTCCGCGGATCTCGCTTTCGATGGCATACAGGGCCGCAATCCGTTGCAGCGCCTCACTGGCAAGTGGTGAAGCCTGGTCTTTGTAGACATCGTAAAACTTGCGGCGGGCGTGAGCCCAGCAGGCGGCTTCCTGAATGCTGCCTGCAGCATACAGCTGAGCGAAACCGGCGTAGCCGTCAGCCTGCAAGATCCCGCTGAAGCTCTTGAGATGAGCACGGGGATGTTGCCCCTTGCGATCCGGGGAGTAGGCAAACCAGACCGCCGCCGGTGTCGTGTAACCGGCAGGTCGGTCGTCCCGCACGTATGTCCATAGGCGAGCCGTTTTGGTTTTGCCGTTGCCCGGCGCAAGTACACCAATCGGCGTGTCGTCGGCATGAACTTTATGGCCGCTCATGACATGACGCTCAAGGGTGTTGATCAGCGGCCTGAGCAATTGACTGCTCTGGCCGACCCAGTCGGCCAGAGTTGAGCGCTCCAGATCCACGCCCTCACGGGCGTAGATCTCGGATTGCCGATACAGCGGCAAATGGTCAACAAACTTGGAGACCAGCACGTGGGCCAGTAGCCCAGGGCCTGCAAGGCCTCGGGCTATCGGGCGACTCGGTGCCGGCACCTGAGCGATGTGCTCGCAGCAGCGGCAAACCCACTTGGGGCGAACATGGCGGATCACTTTGAAACGCGCTGGGACGTACTCCAGCACCTCAGACACATCCTCCCCCAAATGGCGAAGTTTCCCACCGCAACCGGAGCATTGCGATTCGGGCTGATGGACGTGAATTTCGCGAGGCAGGTGTTCAGGCAACGGCTTGCGCCGAGAGACGACGCGAGGGGGCGGTTCGATTGGTGGTGTCAGTTCAGTCTGGCTGACTTGCAACTCTTCAAGGCTCAACTGGAGTTGGTCGATCATGGCGTCCAGTTGCTCGGAACTGCGACCGAACTGCATACGACGCAGCTTGGCGATCATCATTTTCAAGCGCTCAATCTCTGCCCGCTGGGCAGAGACCAGAGCCTTCAAGGCTTGAAGATCGTTAGGCAAAGAGTCGGTCGCGAGCGTCATGACCGAATGTTACTTGGGATTTTTTCAGCGTGGCAAGTCAGACCGCGAGGATGGGTGCTGTACGAATTGGCCTGCGCCAATCAATGCCTTCCAACAGCATCGACAACTGCGCAGCCGTCAGCGACACGCTGCCGCTGGTTGCTTGCGGCCAGACAAAGCGTCCTTGTTCCAACCGTTTGCAAAACAGACACAACCCGTCGCCGTCCCACCATAGCAATTTGATCCGGTCACCGCGCCGTCCGCGAAAAGCAAAGATCTGACCGGAGAACGGATCGGCTTCAAGCTGAGTCTGCACCAGTGCGGCTAAACCGTCGAAGCCACGGCGCATGTCCGTGACGCCGGCAGCGATCCAGATGCGGGTTCCAGCGGGCGGAGCAATCATCGCAGTAACTGCTGCAAGATGAGTTGCAGGGTCTGCGGGTCAGGCGTGCCAGTGATGCGCAGCTTGGCTTTTCCCGCCTCAACAACGATCACGGAATGACACTCAGGCGGTGACTGAATGACTTGCGGTAAATCTATTGGCGCCTCGATCACCTGGACAGGCAAAAGCGTTGCACTCTGGCTGGCCGGGCCGAACAAGCCCTCTTGATATTGCTGCCGCCAGCGAAAGACCAGGTTGGCATTGACGTCATGCTCACGAGCGATCAACGACACGGAGGCGCCAGGCTGGAACGTGGCTTCGACAACTTTGCGTTTGAACTCTGGCGGGAAGTTGGGGCGACGACCGGGTCGACGGGCTGGGGCAATGATATCCAAGATAGTGTCCACTAAAAAATGGTGTCCACTATCTTGGCCAATTCGGAGGGCTGTCAGCAGAGGGTGCTGGCCGGACGGTTACGATAAACATATCCGCTCGCTCATGATTATAAAGCAGGCTTTCGTTATTTTTCTGGATGTTCAGGACAGCATTGAGTTTTTCATTTATCAAAACAGGAATACTGATCAGGGAGCTAACCCCATTTAAAGTCTTGTAGTACTCACTAACATCTTTCAAATACCTTTTACTTATTTCCGGGTTGACCTCCTCCTCTTTTTCCAGCCAGTTCCTAATAGACTCGCTCAAATTCTCGATATAAGCAGGCTGCCCAGTTGCAGCTGCCAAAGGCGCACCCGGAAGATTAGGATGGTGATAACCGTTCGTGTAATCCTTTCTTGACGTGTAAGGCAGCACAATCGGCTCAAGCTCATGGTCAGCAGGATCTCCCCCTTCGCCGAGACTTGTTGTAGATACTGAGAGCTGAGTGTCGACAATTGCGACTGCACCGGTACAACGCTCCCAGGCCACATTGGCCGATTGACGATGTAAAAAAAATGGAGACGTTAACACCCAACTGTCCCATGTCTCATCTGCCTCGCCATCATTAGCAGCGGGTCGCTGAGAGGTGGTGTCCAGCAAATAGGGATGCGCTTCATTCTGGACTGAACTGATCAATGGGCGATTAGAATCCGCTACTGGATTTTTCGCGCCTAAGCAGTTTCCATCAAATTGATCAACAGGTGACGTGTCTTCTGAAGCTGCGGCGCCTGGCTCTTTTGTTACCTGGACGCGGTCATCCACCTCTTGCGGCGCCTGCTCCCATAGCTGCTCAGGAATGACGACGTTCATCAGATTAGCTTTATAGACGACATGTTCACGGATTCGAGATACGCCATCCCATAGCCGCGTCAGAGCGACGACCGTCGACAAGATGCTACGAATCCGCTCCCGCACTTGCTCTGGACTCAGCTCCCCAAGCTTGTGTTCATGCTTAGACTTCATACGAAGCTCACCGGCTCGCCGGAGCGCAATGATGTATTCGTAGACAAAGGCTTTCGGAGGCATGCTGGTCAAGCGCCCTTCCATCAAGGATTGCTGGTGTTGCAAATCCGTCTCTTTCGATGAGGTTACGTCCGAAAGACCACGCTCTCTAAACCAAAGAATGAAGATCGCAACCAGGGAAAATGATGATGCTATTAACGTTGTCCAATAACCTTTTTCGAGCACTCCATTCACCAGCGCGGCGACCTGTTCAAGGATCGAATTCGCACAGACAGAGATGATCGAGGCCCCGATAACCGAGCAGGTCGCGAAAATCGCAGACCCTGTCGGCGAGGCGCACACTTTCGAAATGGCTCTACGCAATCGGGTGCGAGTCGAAAAAGGCTGTGAAGCGGCTGGTGGAGGTGGGGCCTGTATATCCATAACTTGGAGCTTTAATCCTTTCTCTCTGGATGCCAAGCGAAGTAGGCATGACGCTCTGCCACGCATAGATGGCTCTATAATATCACTTATCACAAAGGGCGGCGATCGAAGCGGCTCGTGCAGGAGAAGCTGGACGAGGTTTTGCAGCCGTAGCAGACGAAGTGCGAACGTTGGCTCGGCGAACGCAAGACTCAGTAGCAGAGAGTCAACTAATCATTGAGGCACTTCAAAAAAATACCACGAACGTGGTCTCGGCAATGGGTGAAAGCCATGTGCTGACGGGAATAACGGTTGATGAATTTACCAACGTGGGAGAAGCACCTCAGCAGATGAGCACGGGTGTGGGAAAAATCAATGAAATGACTTTGCAAATTGCTTCAGCAACTGAGGAGCAAAGTGCAGTCGCCGAGGAGGTTAGCGCGAACGTCAGTAACATCCGAGATTTCACACAACGCTTGGCGGTTGATGGCCAGGAAATGGAGACAGTGAGCCTGCACCTCAATAAATTGGCCGAACACTTGGAAGAGAAGGTAGGGCATTTCAAAGTCTAATAATGGCTGCAGCCCTCTACTTTCAGCACTTGGATGACCAACGACGACACAGGTGCAATGTGAGTCGCTCCCGTTGCGCTTAGCGCCCCAAATGAAAAAGCCATCGGGGTCATCAGTCTTCAAAGCTTAGATTGCACTTAGGCCAGTTGATGAAGGCCTTGGTTACAAAATCAGCCTTGTCCTACTCATCAACAAATAGGGCCCTCGAAGGGCCCTTTCTCGGCTGCTTCCCGCAGAGAGATCAATAGAAGACCGTCGGTGTGGTCACCTTTTTGACAAAGGCTGACCAGGAGCACCTCGGCATTGCTGTATTTGAAGACTTGTCGGAAAGCTCAATCCACCGCTTCCATTGCAGCCTTTGTCATCAATCGGACGTCGTCGATTGGATAGAGCAGTTCCAGCAAGGCACCATTCGCGTACTCCACTTACTCGTGATTGAACATGCCAGAGCGAATACTCACCCGAGTTTGCTTGCACATTGACTGTTGACCCGGCCTATAACCCAATATCTCGACTCAACTGATCCTCCTTCATTTCATCAGTAGCCTGACCAGCGCTCACGAGGTGCCATTGAAGCTGGTAACTCAAATGCGCTCTCAGACGAGACCTGATTTCGACGTAGCTCCCAGGGGGGCCTGCATCGAATCCGTGACGTTCGAGCACATCGCGTAACACCTCAATGCCAGTCCGACCGATCTCAGAATCGTGTAGCCGATCGGGCGGATCAAATCCGGGAATTCTCTTATAGAGGCTGACGGCATTTTCAATCAGTTGAAGGAATGCAGATCCAGTGCATTGCTGCTGCGCCATTCGCCATACACTCGACTCCAGATCCCTGTTCATAAAGCTTACTAGCCCCTATCGCGCGGTCTCTTTTTGGGCCGTGGTTGTCCGACGCGGGTATTTTTTAAAAAAAACGCCCGTTGTTTGAAATCAAACCTGAAAGCAGCGGCTTACGCCGCACAGGGCCGATTTTGCTATGCCCATGGGGCAGGCCATACGTCAGCGTCAGCAGGTACACCACAAGAAAAAGGACAAAAACAAAAGCACAGCAAAAGCAAAAATCAACACCGGTTCCCCTGCAAAATCGGTGGAAGGTGGAGCGCCGAGATCGCTGCTTTTCTGTTGCTCTCAAATATAAAGATCCGTCGCGCAAAAATTTTTTAAAGTGGTCTTCTGAAAATATATTTTTGTTGACATGGCCGGAGCATAAGAGGGGATTCTTTCCGCTCCTGCGTAACCCTATGAAAACGACAGACTGCTAATCGCTGGAACTGAGGCAAAGCCGCAAGCGTCCTCAATCGTCCGGCCTGTTACCTGCCCGTCTTCTTATCTGCACAGGTCAATCGAACCTCTACATCACAGGCTTGAACGACATGGCCCGGTGGAAAAAACACCGACAGCCAAAGCATTCGATCACAGTGATGACTGTGATGAGATTGACGCCAGCCTCAATCGAACCCACGCTCGCTGGAGGATGCTGGCGCAGGAGATTCGGTAAATACTGAACATTCAATATGCCGACAACTTCATTTCTGCTTCTGAAGAAAAGCAAAAACGTTTAGTGGGCTGGAGGCTCCCAACTCTCAAAATGCTTCAGCGCGTTCAAGTCTCCGATTAACTCTTTCGCTTTGGTCAGTCGCTCTAGGACAGCTTTACGATCGGCATCCCCCAACCTCTGTGCAGATTGCTCGATGTCGTCGAAGAACGCGCGGATACTGTTCACCTTCGCCCAAATTTCAATCACAGACTCAAGCCGATTACGGCTTTCCTGGATCACCTTGAGTCGGCGCCTTTCCTCTTCTTGTCTGCGCCGCTCCTCACACTCCAATAAAAACTTCTGATGCTCGCGCTCCCTTCGCTCACGCTCGACTTCGACTTTGTTGGCAAGCACCGGAGCCTCGGCAATCAACAGCTTGATGATGCCAACAATTTTGCTGACTAAGTCGCCAGGATTGTCCTCAATCCAACGACGTACCCATTCTGCGCCATAGTAGGGAGAGTAAACCTGCAGGCAAAGACGGCCAGTAGGCATGTCATCGCTCATCACCCAGCCATCATGAAACGGAGATCGTTGCTGACTCGCAGGAAGCGAGCTCAGTCGAACGTTTTGCTTACCGACACTCTTCACTGGCACGTATTCACTGACTTCGTAGATGGTCAGCCCGAATTGGACACTTCCGATGTAAACCACGGTGGGCCGCTGCGGCTTCCAGAGTGAAGGATGAACGTACCTTTTCGACTCCTTTTCTCGGTGATCCACGGATTCACGATGCATGTGTGTTTCGGCATTTGAGAGCGCTACGGAGAAACCTTTTTTCATCAACGCTAAGTACAGCTGATTGGCAAAGTCGACGGCATGAGTGAGTCCGGTGCGACTCACAATGAGATCTGCCATGGAACGCTTTGTCGGTCGCAAATAACCGTTTTCGCTTTCCCTCACCTTCAGGAAACTCTCTTCGATACCCAGCAACAATGGGTGTTTCCGAGGTAGCTCCACATCGATCTTATTTTTTTGCCGCCCCAGCTTCCGGGGTGCTTTCGGTAGGGTCTGTGAAACCTTGAGAGGCGCGCCATTTCGACTCCAGGCAATGAGAGTGCCTGGCAACGCCGTTGGCAGAGGTGGGCGAGGCTTTCCTTTGCCCGCCGCAACCTGAGCCCAATACCCTACCGGCGGTCGAGGTACATTTAAGCTGGAATAGATCCGAGCCAGGTAGCTGGAAGAAACACCATATTGTTCACCGATTTTGGTCATTGGCATCGACCAAGCTTGTTCATACAACGACTCTCTTGTCACCACGTCTTCGGAGGAGTCATCAGCTGGAATGTGTGATTCTGGCGTGTCTTCCATGGATAGGCGCTTCGAGAAAGGTGATATGGAAGTAGTCTGTAGCTAAATCATCCTAGCCTAAACGCTATGACGATCCGATGTGGTAATAGGCTGAGTAATTACCGATTCACACCCGCGCTACGCTCGCTGCCTCAAATGAAAAGCATTCGAATGCAGAGGAAACGAGTGAGCAATCTGCGCAACTACCAATAGTTGACTCAAAGCTGCCATGCTCGCTTCACGCACTCGCCCATCCAGTAGAATTCTACAAGTCCTGATTGCCCTGAAGCTGATAGCGTAGGCAAAACGATCCGCGAGTTGAGCTAAGTATTACCGTGGTAAGGGAGCAATGATGGGTACTGACTTGAAGACTTTATGGCTGCGCGAGAACCAACGGCGCAGGCTACTTTGGACGCTAGAACGATTACGCCCTGGCACTGAGGAGGCAAAACCATTGCTCGCCGAGCTCAGAAACATAGATCAACAAGATCTCGAAAACCCAATCGGTAATGCCTATTCGATCTCGATTGATGAACTGCGCGAGCGTGTCCCAGAAACACCGTTCCAGGGTAGCGATGGACACCTTTTCGTTATCGTGCTCGACCAACACATTCCACAGCCGTGGCACGCGAGATTCGAAGCGTCGAACGCACTATCATCTCGGCTGCCCGAGGGCAGCTATGCAAGTGACTGGCGTCGCTTTCTCCGTGGGTGGGTGCGCGAAATGGAGCTCCTCAAAGCTCACCAGGGGTGGCGCCTAAATGATTGAGTTTGATTTGAACAGAAACGATTGTGAGGCCCTAATCAGGCATTGCGAAAGCTTTGTGCCGGCGGGAGATGATCCGAGGGAAATGCGGCGTTTGCAGGAAGCTCTAGAGACGCTTCGTGAGGCGCTGATCGAGCATATTCAAAAGGATCGTGTGAATATCCGATGAGCCGTGCGTGTCTCATTCATCATCGGGAGAGAGCGGCGCATTGAGATCAATATCTACGTGACCGACCAGCGAATGTATGCGGTCAAGCAGGCATGGATCTACAGCCTGCAATCGCGGCGGACTGTGATAGGTGTCTGCTGCCAAAAAATCCAATACCCGGCATACGGCAGAATGCTTCGCTAGCAGCTCAGTGAGTGACTGCGAGTCATCACGCTGAGCGCGGATCTCACTGGTAAGCGAGCAAGCGCTTTCGCGAAGATGCGCACTGGAAGACAGCGCCGCAAAGTGCTCCCGCAAAACGGATAACAACTCATTGCCCATATGCCCAACTATGTTTCAGTTACAGCTTTTGAACACGCCTTA
Source organism: Pseudomonas sp. MF6776 (assembly GCF_016613125.1). NCBI lineage: Bacteria > Pseudomonadati > Pseudomonadota > Gammaproteobacteria > Pseudomonadales > Pseudomonadaceae > Pseudomonas > Pseudomonas sp. MF6776. The sequence goes on along the minus strand of NZ_JAENSQ010000034.1, from coordinate 3,428 downwards.
AGCGCCTGCAGAGCCGGCAAGCTCGCATGCTTTCGAGAGCCTCTACTGGCCAGGATGTGCAGCTTGTCTTTGCTCTCAAAAAACAACCGTTAGCTAGAAGTAGATCAATCACATCAACTTCCACCTGCGAAACGTAGCTTCCAGGCGACTCAACGGAATCATCGGCGAGCGCCAAACCTCTTGGGGCAATCCTAGATCCAGCAGCAAATCCGGCAACGCCAGCAGCAACCGCGCATCCGCCTGTAAGCGATCGAACAACCACTCCGGATCTGCCCTATGCGCGAAGCGAGCACACACAGCCTCCAAATCGACCGAACCTAATCGTTCTATCTGTGCTGACCACCGGGTGATCCGCACTATGCCTTCAACATCCAGCACCATGGGTGCAAGATCGTAAACCGGTGCAAAGCTCACTCGCTCTTTGCCCCGAAAGATCGATAGATTTCCGCCGTGGTTGTCGGTGTTCCCGGCGACCTGGTTGATCAAATCCCGTCGCAAGTATTCGCTAATCATATCCGGTATTTCAGACTCTTGGCCGGCAGCAATCCATGTTTCTGCTAGCCGATCCACGACGTCGAAATGATTCAAATAACTACCTCGGTCGCTGACGTCACATATTGAATACATCGACTCCACTGCGATTCGCTCCACTCCTTCCAGAGAGACCTTGCGGTCAAATCTTTGCATCCAAATGCTTGGTTTCTTCGCTGCTTCGTATGCCAGCCCCTCGGCGGCGATCGTGTCGATCCCCAACGCGCCCAGCGCACGGTAAAAGCAGTATTCGGAATGCAGGATATTGCGATCTAATTTACTTGCGCTGTTACGAGGGAACTTAACAAACCAGTGTCGACACACATCAGCATCGCGTAGCGACCCCTCAGGATAAAGCTGCCCCGACGCATCTTCGACCAACATGATTTTTGGAGCTTCGCCGCCGGCGCCAAGGGCCCCGCTTATCGCCATTCCCGATTCCCAAGCGTGGTCGAGAATGCCCATACCTTCCTCAACAACCTCGCCTCGGTTCAACCCACCACTTAATTTTTGTGCGGAACACAGCGATCCTGTCGCACTTTTTATACGCATATGTCCAACGGGAGCAGCAGCCAATTGCTGCAGCAGAAAGAGATCAGTCGACGTCCCTGGTGGCACTACCACTCTCGACAGTAAGTGCCGTCGTCCAGCACCGGCCGGGATGATATCGCGCAGAAAAGCTGGGGCAGGTTCACGCCGAATATCCCACTCCAGTGGAAGGTTCGCACTGACGGCATGCGCTTTCACCGTACCCAGATGAAGGAACTGATCCACAAGGTATTCAGGCTGGTAGCTGAGGTTGCACCGGCTTCGCAGGCTATCTCTAGGCGAATCGAAGCTGATCCACAGTGCATCGCGCCAACGGCCATCCGAGTGAACTTGAAGCGTTATGAATTCCATACTTATCGGTTACTAACCGAAGCCTCACTGTGTCTTGATCAAGATGAGTCAGCAGAGTTTCTAGGGGTGTCGATACCCCCAGACAGCGGAAAATAGGTGCTCGATCAGCGTCTCTGATTCAATCCAAGGACGAGCAAGGCATTGCGCCTATACAAAGCATTTTCCCAAAATTCCGAAAGCCTACGAAGCAGCCCCTGGCAGTCCTTCATGCAGTGCTACTTTCGCCGATCGCTCAATAAAGGCTGTTGGCGCTGATGGAAAATTGACCCACCCTGCCGATTGAAATTTGACCCAGGGCGGATTGCTGATTTTGTTACCAGCAACTGTGGATAAGTCTACCAGCGCAGCTGCTGTTGCCCCCACTCCTTCGCTAGCCCAGTTCAGTTGTTTAAGACCTGCCACACGCAGCCATGTAGCAGGCCGTCGTCGCCATGAAATCAGAACGGCTCATCGTCCTCCGGTTCCTGGCCGCCCTTACGCTTTCGCTCCCGTGATTTGATCTTGGCCTGGGCCGCCAAGCTACTGTGTTGCAGGCGATAGGACTCGTTACCGGTTTCGACGATGTGGCAGTGGTGGGTCAGCCGATCCAGCAGGGCGGTGGTCATCTTGGCGTCGCCGAACACGCTCGACCATTCGGCGAAGCTCAGGTTGGTGGTGATCACCACGCTGGTGTGTTCGTACAGCTTGGATAGCAGGTGAAACAGCAACGCACCGCCGGCCTGGCTGAAGGGCAGATAACCCAGTTCGTCGAGGATGACCAGATCCATGCGCAGCAGAGCTTGGGCGATCCGCCCGGCTTTGCCGTCGTGCTTTTCGCGCTCCAGCAGATTGACCAGATCGACCGTGGAGTAGAAGCGCACGCGCTTGCCGTGCCGGGTGATGCCGGACACGGCCAGCGCAGTGGCCAGGTGGGTTTTACCGGTGCCAGGCCCACCGATCAGCACCACGTTCTGCGCGGTGTCGGTAAAGGCCAGACTGGCCAGTTCGCTGATCAAACGAGCGTCTGCGCTGGAGGCGCTGAAGTCGAAGCCGGCCAGGTCGCGGTGCATCGGCAGCTTGGCCATGTTCATCTGGTGGCTCACCGAGCGCATGGCGCGATCTGTGTGCTCTTGTTCCAGCAGGTGTTCGAGCAGCCACTTGGACGAGGCTGTGTTCGACTCACCCTGCGCAGTCAACTCCGCCCAGGCCGTGGCCATGCCGTGCAGGCGCAGCTCCTTGAGTTCCGCCATCAAATCACGCATGACCGATCTCCTCGGTCTGGCCACGCAGGCGGTCGTAGCGCGCCGTGTTAGCGACGGGGGCTTCCTTGAGCGACAAGTGGGTTTCGACGCTGGGTGGTGGTTCGGTCGCGGCCAGGCGCGCCACGACATTGAGGATGTGTTCGGCGCTCAGGCTGCCGCTTTCCAGTACCAGCTCAACAGCCACCAGCACCGCATCGAGCCCGGCGACCGGTACGGCAGCCAGAACTTGCGCCATGATCCGGTCACCGCCGGCATGACGCCCCAGACCGTGCTTAAGCTGACGCAGCGGCGCCGGCAGATCAGCAAAGGGCGCGCCGTTGCGCAGCGCACCGGGCTTGCGTTCGATCAGCGGGAGGTAGTGCTGCCAGTCATAGCTGACCTGGTCGCGATCCAGCAAGCGGACATGGCTGGCGATCAGCGCGTCGTCAGCCACCACCTCGATTCGCGTCGGATACAAACGGCTGCTGACCCACTTACCCGCATACTCACACGGCACCGAGTAGCGGTTGCGCCCGACGCTGACCAGGCAGGTGCTGGAGACCCGCGCAGGCCGCTCGACGTAACCGTCGAATGGCGCTGGCACAGGCATCAGTTCAGCGCGCTCCAACTCCAGCACTTCGGCCACACTCAGCCCGCTGTATTGAGGGTGCGTCAGCTCGTTCCAAAGCGCGCGGCAGCGCTGGCCCAGCCAGGCATTGAGTTCCTCGAAGGAGTGAAACTGGCAGTCCTGGGCGTCTAGCCAGATACGCCTGCGGC